>NZ_JAUBUE010000003.1:292995-317309 GCF_036705305.1 Microcoleus sp. B3-D7
CTGAATCTGTTGATGCTTGGGTACATCGAGGGACTACTCTCCTTCATCTAGAGCGATATGAGGAAGCCCTTACTTCTTGCGATCGAGCTTTTAAGATAGATTCTAAGAATCATCAAGCACTGAACACTCAAGCACTAGCATTAAGTCTTCTCAATAATTTTGATAAAGCTATTACAGCCATTGATGAAGCAATTAACTTAGAGCCTAAAGAAGTATTACACAGGGCTAATCGTGGCATTATTTTGGCTAGGGCTGGTAGATACACCGAAGCCCTTGCTGATTGTGAACAAGCGATTAAGCAAGATCCTAAGCATGAGAGTGGCTATTACGGTAAAGCCTGCTGCTACGCACTACAAGGTGATATTGGACAGGCTATTGATAATCTACAGAAAGCGATTGATATTGCACCTCGCCGAAGCCGAAACGAAGCAAAACACAACCCAGATTTTGACAGTATCCGAGATGATGAACGATTTCGAGCTTTGATGTCATTAGCCTCATTTTAATTTCATTGTGTAATTTTTATATATCGAGGTTGACTTTTTACGCGATCGATCCAAGTTTGAATTGCCGGAAATCTCGTTAAGTCAAATCCGCCTTCGTCAGCAACGTGAGTATAAGCAAATAAACCGATGTCAGCAATAGTATAGCGATCGCCCGCAAAAAACTCATTTTCTGCTAAATGCTGTTCCATCACCCCCAAAGCAGCATAACCCGGTGCTTGTTTTTGTTGAAGTGCTTCCTGATATTCTTGTGCTTTCCCTATCAAATACCAAAAACGAGAAGTAGCAATAAAAGGTTCGTGGCTGTACTGTTCAAAAAACAACCACTGCATGACTTGAGCGCGTTCAAATTTATCCGTGGGGAAAAACTCAGTTTCTTCGCTCAAGTAAAACATAATCCCATTCGATTCAAACAGAAATTTACCCGGTGCGATTTCTAACACCGGAATGCGACCATTGGGATTTTTGACCAAAAATTCAGGTGTGCGGCTTTTTCCTTGGAGAATATCAATTTCTGTGCGATCGAAGGGAATATTAAGTTGAGTTAAGAGCAAGCGAACTTTATAGCAATTGCCCGATGGGGAATACTCGTAAAGTTTAAACATGAGTCTTGAGAAAATTTTATGATCTTAAATTATCTCATAAACTAGATAATTTAGGCACGATGAATTAACCGTTGTTTGTTAAAATTATTTTGGCGATCGGTGTCGATCGCTAAAACCAGCCACTTCTGCCAAAGTATAAAGCGGCCGGCCCTTCACCTCCTCGTAAATACGCCCTATATACTGGCCCAAAATCCCAATACTAACCAACTGCACCGCACCCAAAAAGAAAACCGCCATCATCACAATTGTCAAACCCGTTAAGGCAGAACTTGGATAAAAAATCCGCCAATACAAAATCAAAAAAGCCATTAATACAGATACAAATGCCGCAAATAACCCCATATAAATCGAAAGTCGGAGGGGAACTTTTGAAAATGATACTAAACCATTCATCGCCAAACTCAAAGATTTTCTGAAGGTATACTTGACCTCCCCAGCAAAACGCGGATCGCGTTCAAACTTAACCGCCGTTTGTTTAAAACCAATCCAAGCGCGCAGTCCCCGAATGTAGCGGTTGCGTTCTGGCATCGCATTTAGCACGTCCACCACGCACCTATCCATCAAACAAAAATCTCCGGTATCTATCGGAATATCAACATCAGCAAGATGGCGCAAAATGCGATAATACATATAAGCAGGCAACCGCTTAAACCAACCTTCTTGACGGCGGTGAGTGCGCTGAGCATAAACAACTTGATAGCCCTGCTGCCACTGTTCTACCATCTCTATAATTAGCTCTGGCGGGTCTTGCAAATCGCCGTCCATGATGACTACAACTTGACCTCTAGAAAAGTTTAAACCAGCAGTTACAGCTATTTGATGACCGAAATTGCGGGCAAAACTGAGGTAACAAATTCGCGAGTCTTTTTCGTGCAATTCTCGCAAAAGTTCGAGAGAGCGATCGCGGCTGCCATCATTGATTAAAATTAATTCTACTGCGCCGTCCATTCGCTCCATCACGGCACTAATTCGCCGATAAAGTTCAGCGAGATTTTCTTCTTCGTTATAGATAGGAATTACCAAGGAATACTTAGGTGTATCGTTCATTGCAGTTTCTGTTTAAAAATCGGCTTTTCAACCGTTCAATCAAAAGTTTCTTTTTCTCCAACCACCCTGGCTGCTTCACGAGAGAGGTTCGGGACGTAATTTCGCTCTTTGAACTCGACAACACCAGCCCACAACAGAGCCGCATACCAAAACTTATCTATTTTCTTAAATACGAAAAATAAAAGATACCATAAGACTGACGCACGCCAAGGGAAAATATTTGTTATCATAGATGTTTAGTCAGACTATAAAAATTACAATCATAACCCATCGATTCAAAATGGCATGACAAATTCCAATTATCTTTGGCAAGCAAATCAAGACTTAAGCGAAGCTTGTCTGCAACATCCCTTTGTCAGAGGCATTGCTGACGGCAGCCTGCCCCAAAATAGTTTTGCATATTACGTTGCACAAGACGCATTTTTTCTGGGATCCTTCGCTCGCGCTTACAGTATCGCTGCGGCAAAAGCACCCGACTGGGAGGGGTTTGAAATCCTCCACAATCTCGGTAGCGGCGTTTTAGAAGAACTTCGTTTGCATCAAGGATATGCAGCCAAATGGGGTGTAAACTTGCAACAGGCAAAACCGGGAATCGCTACCCGCCGCTACACAGATTTTTTATTAGCGACAGCCTGGGGGAGTAGTGTAGGTTTGACAGTAGCCGCCATGACTCCTTGCTTGCGGTTGTATGCTTTTTTGGGACAGCAGCTAGCTAAACCTAATATACCGGAACACGCCTTTAGCGACTGGATTTCCACCTATAGCAGCTCGGATTTTGAGATTTTAGCAAAACGGCTGGAAAGTTTGGTCGATCGCTACGCAGAAGCGGGGCCGGAGGTAGAAGCAACCTATCGCTACGCTATGGTGTGTGAAAGAGACTTTTTTCAGGCAGCTTGGGAAATAGAGTAAATTAAGTTTGGGCAAAAGATATGGAAAACTATCTTAAGCTACCTACACCCAGTAAATTTAACAGCCATGTACAGCAGGAATGTAGCAAATAATGTCATAACAGCCTATTCCCAACGAGGCTGACTAATCAACACTAAACCGACTCCTACCGAGAGCAAAACAATGCGCTAAGCTTAGGGATGAACCGATTGCATAACACTGGAGTTGATCAGTAACGCTAAAGAGAAAAAGCCCAAATAGACGACTGTAATGCTCAGCCTTTTTCTCCAATACCACAACAAGTAGCCACCGCCCAAATCAGGGCAACTTTACTAACAGCTTGCAACCACCAACAATGCACGCAAAGATTCCCAACTATTAATGAGTATCCCTGCTAATTCCACTTGCATTCCCAGAGTCGTGAAGTCGCCCATCAGGAAAGGAAATAGCGGATAAAAACCTACAGAATGCTGCTACTCGTCCTCTGCATAGCTGTAGCCTAAATTGGCGATTTCGACGTACCATTTACCGTCCCCTTGCGAAAACAGTTCCCAGCCACTTTTGGAAAGGAAGGCGCTTCCAAAACTCAGAGGCAGCCAATCCCATACACGGGCGGGTTTTTGCCGACTAAATGAGCAATTACCTGCATCCCGATCGCCATTATCGATCGGCTCAGAAACCACATAACAATTAGAAAAGTTCCCCCCTCCCGGCTTTGGGAGCGCTCCAGGCGCGGAATTACTTCTAGCCATAAATCAGTATTTGTCATGGCTAAAACAGCCCAAGACTGTAGATTTAAAATTAAAGTATAGTCCGCTGCCGAGCGCTCGCCAAATATATACGTAAGTACCGCCGTACTGCTAATTTTAACGTCCGAGTTTATTGGGAATCCCTTCGCAGCCGCCGGGAATAGTCTCTCTCGACTTCGAGCCGCACCAAGCGCAGCAGTAATAGCGCTGCTCCTCCGACAGCCGCTTGACACCGGTGAAATCAACACGTTCCACCACAGCGCCGGTATGTTCACCCGTTTGATAGTTGGGAAATTCGGTACGGCTGCGGGGGGATGCAGTTTGTGCCGAGCCGTAGAATAATGCGGCGGCTCTCATGTCGGCGCGAGCGAGATTGGCGTCGTACAAGACAGCGCGCGAGAGGTTGGCTTTCACTAAATCGCACTTGCTGAGATTGGCGCGGACGAGGTTGGCTTCGCTCAAATCCGTCCACCGCAAATCGGTGCCAGCCAGGTCAGCACCCGCTAACATGACATTGAGATCGATAACGCGGATACCGTGATCTCTATCTTCAGCGTAGCCGCCGTCGCCGTCAAGGATGGGGCGGCCTAAAAGCCGATCGCGCTTCAGAGGAGTAACCAATCTAGACTGCGACAAAAACCGCAGAATTTTAGCTTTACCTTCAGCATCTACACTGCTCATAATCGCAGCGGTGCGGCCTTCTGCGATCGCCCTTTCCTGCGGCCAGTCTTCCAAAAACCCTTGTTCGTCAAGGGCTAAGTCGGAAACCCCTTGAAAATAAGCATCGATCGTTTGCTGCTGCGTAATTCGATTTTGCTGAATCGTCAAATCTTTCGAGATCACGTACTGCCGCCAAGCCACGTAAACGCCCAAAATAGCGATCAAAATTTGGCCCAAAGCGCCGATCAACTCGCCGAGAGCGCCGATGGCGTCCCAGTTGATTTGGATGTTGCGGCTTCCCGGTTCAGTATTACTACCGCTGAGCATCAGCAAGCCAACAATCCCAGCTAAAAGCCCGAAGCAGGCGACGATCAGAGTGCGCCAAGTCGGCGGAATTACCTGCGCCCAGATTTTGCCCCAACTCGGCCACATCAGCCGCAGCGATATGCTGATCGCACCCACGGCGCCAATTAAGCCCAGCCAAATGTTGTCATTGGCCAGCCCAAAAATCATCGCTGCGATCAACCCCAGCGTCAGCACGGACCCCGACTTCTCAGTAGTCGTTTGTTCGGGCTGCTGCGGCAAAAAAACCTTGCGAGTTGGAGGCGGTGGCACCGGTTTTTCGGGTTCAGCAGTAGCGACGATTATCCCTGATTCTGGTGGCACATTAGGGTTCGCACCGTTCAGACTTTCTACAGTCACGTTAGATTCAGGGCGATTGGGTTGAGAAGAGTTTGGTTCGGGTGTCATGCGTTGAGACAAATTCTAACTGTGGCTGGTCAATAAAACGATTTTAACTAACTAAGCAGGATTCTAGATAATATTACAATAGAAATCTCCACTAATTACACTCAAAAGAGGTAACGTACTATGACCCTGGTACTCCCCAATCTGCAAGAAAAACAAAGGGGTCAAGTTGTTACAACAATCGCCGTCACGAATCGCAGCGATCTAGTTATGGCTGAACGGGGATTCATTGCTGCTCGGGAAGTTCGCTCTGTTACCCTCAATAACGTTGTTGTCGATACCGGAGCAACTCTGCTTTCCTTGCCAGCTCCCATTATTAGCCAACTCGGTTTAAAACAAGTAGGAGAAAGAGATGTATAAACATCGGCTGGTATCAAAAACTGTCGATTTTTTGCAGGCGCTCAAATTATTGTAGAGGGGAGAGAAGGCAGATTTGATTGTTTAGAATTGCCCGAAGGCGTTTCTGCTGTTTTGCTGGGGGTAATTCCCATGGAAGAACTAGGCTTAGAACCTGATTTGAAAAATCGACGGTTGCGAGTATTGCCGATGAACAATCAGCAAACATATCTGATGGGTTAGTCGATCGGCGTTTACCGTAGCACAAACCTCTGGCCTTTGATTCCTATTATGTCCCGTCAATTAGCCACCATCAAAAATGTTTGTAATGAGGACTGAACTCCTCAAAGTTATATGAGGAGTTTAGTCCTCACTACAAACTAATTTACCAACTAATTTTATTTCGTTGATAGTGAGAACATAATATCCTGGGTGGTTAATTTTTATTAATATCAATAAACTTAGTCTTTGGGTAGATGTAAGTTTTTGGCGCTACATCTAGCGAGCAGAATAAGCCTTGAGCAAATACACGCCAACCGTCCCAAATATCAAAATAATTATCCCCAAAACTAACTCCACACTAAACCTTTGAGCATTGCCCAAAGCGACAAGAATTTGCTGCCGCACCACAAACGCCAACAGCCAGCAAATCTCCGCCTTCAGCCAAGCCAAAAGGCCTCGCCCCAACAGATATTGCCGGCGAGCGTTCTCAGAAGTAATCCGTACCGGATAATTAAAAGTATGGGGATAGCGCGAAACCGCAGTTAAAACCGCAAAAATAATGGCAGCAACCGCCGGCATGATCCAAATTGTCACCTTGTCGCCCCAAGCATCAGCCAGCCCCCCCAAGCCGAAATGTATCGGAATTCGATCGGGCAAAACCGCCCAAAACTTGACGATGAGCAAAACAGCCAGCAAAATCGCGATCGCACCTAAAAGCTCTACTGCCACTAAAACAGGCGAAAGCCCCAGAGAAATAACCGGCCGTTGGTTTGGTGCGTTTCCAGTCATGGCTACGTGAACTACCCACACTAAATCGAAACGATTATAGTGTGGGCTTCTAACATCACAGAGGAATGCCTCAGAACAGACTTGCGTCCAATCTTTGGTCTTACTTCCCCTCCGTTAGCAAAAACGGCTGTTCCATCCGTCTGTAATATTCTGATGCCTTCCGCTCTAATGTTTGTTGCGGCGTTACCATCACGGTCATGACGAGTATCGCAATTAGGACAAGTCCACTCCCTAATATCAAGCGGTAACTTATCAATCTGGTAATAGCAATTAGAGCAGAGCTTGGAGCTGGGGAACCAGCGGTCAGTCTCAACCAACTTGCCACCTTTTTTCTCTAGCTTGTAAGCTAGGAAATTGATAAAGATTCCCCATCCCACATCAGATATGGCTTTAGCTAAATTGTGATTGCGTACCATGCCTTTGACATTAAGATTCTCTACTACGACAACTTGGTTTTCATTGACGAGCTTTCGGGAAAGCTTATGTAGAAAATCCTGACGGGATTTAGTTACCCGTTCGTACACTTTAGCTACCGTCTTTTTAGCTTTGTTCCTTGAATTACTTCCTTTCTGTTTTTTAGCTAGCTTTTGTTGCTTGCGTTTGAGGTTTTTCTCGTGTTTGGCTAGATGCTTAGGGCGATCGTACTTGGAGACTTTGCAGCCATTACTCGTAATAGCAAAGTGAGTCAATCCCAAGTCAATTCCAATTACTTTGCCGACCGTTGAAACAGTCGGATTGTCGCCTTCACTCTCCGTCAATATTGAGGCAAAGTATTTCCCAGAAGGATTTAAACTAACCGTTACGGTTTTGATTGTTCCTTCTATGTTCCTGTGCAACTTGGCTTTAACTTTGCCGACCTTGCCAGGAAACTGAACAAACCCATCAAGTACCTTGACATTTTGAGGATACTGAATCGATTGCTTATCATGCTTTGACTTGTAGCGCGGGAACCTACCACGACCTGCAAAAAAGTTTTTATAGGCGGTTGTGAGGTTGAGCGTTGTTGCTTGCAAAACTTGGCTGTAACATTCAGACAACCAAAGTGTTTCTTCGGCTTTCTTGAGTTTTGGTAAAAAGGCATTGAGTGCTGACTGACCAAGGCTTTTACCCGTTTCTTTATAAGTCTCAATTGACTTATTTAGACCATAGTTCCACCACCATCTGGCACAGCCAAAGTGCTGAGACAGTAGGGCTTGTTGCTCTACTGTTGGATAAAGTCGAACCTTGATGGCAGTATGCAGCATCTCATTACCTCCTTACTGTATTATACATATTCCAGTAAAATATCTACAAAAATAAAGATTTGGAGATTTCCGTACCTACAATCTCCCTGCCTTTCATCCCGCCGAAGACACTGGGTACAGTTATAGCGGGGGACAACAGGAGCGAGGAGTTAAAATTAGATTAATATTGGAAATAATAGTATTGGTTCCAATTTCATTCCCCAACAGCTTTCGTTGGGGCTTTCCAAACATCCCGCGAGGTTCTATGACGGCTCAGGTCTTGATTGAAAAGAAAAAGTTAGAAAAACCGCCCCTAACAATACACACATTAGGCGATCGCGTCCTGCGGCAGCCAGCCAAGCGCGTCAAAAGCGTCGATGCAGAAATTCGGCAGCTAGTCCGAGAAATGCTGCAAACCATGTACAGTGCCGACGGTATCGGTTTGGCAGCCCCCCAAGTCGGAGTCCACAAACAAGTAATTGTCCTCGACTGTGACCCGGAAAACCCCGCCACGCCCCCAATTGTTTTGATCAACCCCACCATCAAAAGTAGCAGCGGCGATATCTGCATCTTGCAAGAAGGGTGTTTGAGCATTCCGGGAGTTTATTTAGAAGTCAAACGCCCAGAAGTCATTGAAGTATCCTACCGCGACGAATACGGCCGCCCACAAACCCTGATAGCAACAGAATTACTATCGAGGGCAATTCAGCACGAAATGGATCACCTCAACGGAGTGCTGTTTGTAGACAGAGTAGAAAACAAGCTGGCACTGAATGAAGCATTAGTCAAGCATAAATTTTCCCCCAAGGCAGTAAAATCAGTATGATGGCAGGAACTCCGAAAAGTGGTTTACTCTTAGCTCTTTCGTGCATCACTGCGATCGCGGCAGTCGGCTCCATCTTTGAGCTGTCATCGGGAGAAGCTCAACTTGGCAATTTAGTCACGGGCATCATCCTCGCCCTGAGCGTACCGCTAACTGGCATATTTTTCTATGCAGCCGTTCAGGATGCCAGGGCAAATCTATAAGCAGAGTTATTAGTCATTAGTCATTAGTCAGCAGTTATTAGTAATTAGTAATTAGTAATTAGTCAGCAGCTAACAACCAATAACTGTGGAATAAAGACTGCTCAAAAATAACATCAGCTAACAGCTCGCGAGCTCATGACCAATGACTAATGACTAATGACTAATGACTCATAACTCATGACTAATGAAATCGGATTTCTGCGACAAGTGCCAGCCAAAGACGCTCTGGGAACCCCAGTATCCAAGTACCAACTTTCTGAAGAAGGGGAATTGGTTATCGGACGCGATCGCAATTGTCAAATAGCTTTAGAGTCGATCGGTCACGGCATGGTTTCCCGTCGCCACGCCATGATCCGTCCCCTAACTCAGGGTACTTTGACGAGATGGGAAATTTGCGACCTCAACAGCGCTAACGGAACTTATATCAACGGAAAAAAGCTCTCTGGCTGCCAAACTTTAGAAACAGGCGATCGCATCAGTCTCGGCCTTGACGGCCCTGAATTTATATTTGAATCTCCCGTAACCTCTTACCAAAATCAACCCGGATTAAGAGCACCACAAACGGGCAATTTTGCTGGTAGCGAAAAAGACGCTCTCACTTTAACTCAATTATTCCCGATCGCCTCCACTGGCAAACAATTAAGCCAAAAAGCTTACTTATATCCAGGTATCGCCACAGTTATTGTTGTCGTGTCGATGTTTGTCGCCGTTGGAAATTCCGCAGCATTCAACTTGCTGCTGTCAGCTTACCTCGCCGGTGCGGCTTACTACTTTATCTATCAACTGTGCGGCAAACACAAGCCTTGGTGGGTCTTGCTTGGTTCGGCTTTAGCTACAGTCCTGATTGTGATCAGCCCCTTATTGATTGGATTTATATTCGTATTTAGAGAAATTTTGCCCGGCCGCCTGCCAACCGAAGGCGAAACAATCAGTTTTTTGCCTTTTTTGAACAGAATGTTTTTCGGGGCGGGTCTAATGGAAGAATTGCTGAAAGCCCTGCCCGTTTTGGGAGCGATGTTGCTGGGAAATTGGCTGAAAAATCCGTGGCGCGATCGAATCGGCGTTTGGGAACCTTTAGACGGAATTCTGTTAGGAAGTGCCTCGGCCGTCGGCTTTACACTGTTAGAAACTCTGGGGCAATACGTTCCCAATGTCATCCAAAATGTCACCCTGCAAGCAGGGGCGGAGGCGGGACAATTAGTAGGATTGCAGTTGCTAATTCCCCGCATTTTGGGTTCCGCCGCCGGACACATGGCTTACAGCGGCTATTTGGGATATTTTATCGGTTTGAGCGCCCTCAAACCCAGGAAGCGCTGGCCTATTTTGGGCGTAGGTTATTTCAGCGCTTCGGCACTTCACGCTTTGTGGAATGCGTCAGGAGCAGCCAGCGTACTTTTGCTGGCCTTGGTGGGAGTTTTATCCTATGCGTTTTTGGTAGCGGCTATTTTGAAAGCCAGAGCTCTTTCTCCTAATCGGGAGCAAAATTTTGCCACAAGAATATTTTCCCAGAAGTGACTGCTGACTGCGGACGAGCGCCCCCGAGTTAGATTCATACTTAACTAAATTTGTCAATACGCAATTTCCAGACATTTGACCCCTGTATTCTACCCTTGTGTATGACTAGCTTCTGCTTAATTGCCTGATGCGATAATCGCAACTGAACTTAGAAATTCTTCACAAATAGTTTGACTGTGGTACTATCTGGATGGCTGTGAGTAGCTGAGGGAAGCCAAGGGGCTTGATTCCTGTGGTGGTGGAGGAGAATCCAGGAGTGCTAGATAGGATGTCATTGGGATACGCAAACGTTTTCGCCCAGCGAAGTCAACCTGAACCCCTCCGCATTGGGGTGATTGGGGTTGGCAATATGGGCCAGCATCACACGCGAGTTCTGAGCTTGCTAAAAGATATCGAACTCGTGGGTGTTGCAGACATAAATGTAGAGCGGGGAATAGATGTAGCAAGCAAATACCGGGTTCGCTTCTTTGAAGACTACCGAGATTTGCTCGCCCACGTAGATGCAGTTTGCGTCGCCGTTCCAACTCGCCTGCATCACCCTGTGGGGATGTCTTGTCTCCAAGCGGGTGTTCACGTTTTAATTGAAAAGCCGATCGCGGCCAGCATTGCCGAAGCCGAATCTTTGGTCAACGCGGCTGCTGAAGCCCACCGGATTTTACAAGTGGGTCACATCGAGCGGTTCAATCCAGCTTTTCAGGAACTCGGCAAAGTGCTGAAAACTGAAGAGTTACTGGCATTGGAAGCTCACCGGATGAGTCCCTATTCCCAGCGGGCTAACGACGTATCGGTAGTTTTGGATTTAATGATCCACGACATCGACTTGCTTTTGGAATTGGCAGATTCCCAAGTGGTGAAGCTGACCGCCAGCGGCAGCAGGGCCTCAGATTCAGGTTATTTAGACTACGTGACAGCGACGTTGAACTTTGCTAACGGCATTGTCGCCACCTTGACTGCCAGTAAGGTGACGCACCGCAAACTCCGTTCAATCGTGGCTCACTGCAAGAATTCTCTGACAGAGGCAGATTTTCTCAACAACGAAATCTTGATTCACCGACAAACAACCGCCAATTACGTGACGGATTACGGTCAGGTGCTATACCGTCAAGATGGGTTGATCGAGAAAGTTTACACCAGCAATATTGAACCGCTCCACGCCGAATTGGAGCATTTTATTAATTGCGTGCGGGGTGGAAATCAGCCTTCTGTCGGAGGAGAACAAGCTCTCAAAGCTCTGCGGCTTGCGAGTGTGATAGAGCAAATGGCTCTCGACGGTCAAGCTTGGTATCCGAAAGAGCTAGAGTCTACTTTGCAAGTTAGCTAAATCGAGACAAATCCTGTCGTTTCCGGGTGCTTTTACAGTTTGGGTTTGTTGTTCGTTGAAGACGGTAACTGTTCCCATGCAACCGGATTCGATATCAGTCGATTTGAGATTGGACAATTCGGCGTGAGAAGTTCGGCGAGCGCGTGCGTGGAGTTGCGCTCAGTCGAACGATTTTAGGCTTTAGATTGACTCTGCAGATGAATCTGGGGGCTTGAACTAAGGTTTCAACTTTTTTGCTCTCGACAACAGGAGTCGTGGGCAAGTATCCGTCTTTAGGTGAAGTCACGATTTATGCCAAAAAAGAGCGACTATTTGACGACTGATGGTTTTGCTAACTAGCTGATTTCCTTGAGGACTCAGGTGAATGCTGTCTCGATACAAAGTTGGAAATTCGGCCGCACAATTGAAAATGGGAAGAAAATCTATGTAAGTAATTTTCTCTGTTTCTACGAGTTCGGCGAGACGCGCTCTAGCTTTGACTTCCCAGTCGCGAGGGCCCGGGCCGCCGAGTTCGCCTCGCTTGGGCGTGACGGCTAGCAAAAACTCGACGTTGGCGGATACAGCTATTTTCTGGATTTGGCGAATAGCTTCTAAGTTGCAGCCTACTACATCGCCGCTTGTGGCTCTGGGTGCTGCCAATTGGGGAGTCGGCACGGCAGGTAGCAGGTAGCGGCTCAATAACTCTAGCGTAGCCGATCGGGGTTTGTGATCCGGGTAAGATCGATCGCGACCCACAACCAGAGGACAGGGAGCCGATGCAAAAAAATCGTCCGTATTGAGCAGCAACACCACAGCATTTGCCCCAAAAACACCGAACCGCTTGGCGTAAGCAAGTTGATTCCTCGGCCCCCAAGAATTGGCTGAGGCGTTGAGAACTTCAAAATTTAAATAGTTGACTTGTGAACCTAATTGTGGAGCGCTCGCCAGATTCTGTACTTGCAGTCTCAAATTCCGAGCCATAATTTCGGAGATGGTATCTGTCTGATGTGTCCACCAACCGCCGTTGGCGACAGAATCTCCCAACAGCAAGACGCGCAGAGTTTCTGGAGGGGCGATCGGGGCGATCGCTGGGCTACGCATCGAATACTCGTTAATCTCAATGCGGTTGCCCAAGCGACGCACCTTCTGGTTGGGCGCCAACAAATAGCCGCACTCGGCATCGGCAATATAAATCAAGGGATTACCAAAACCCAGCAGCACCCGCAGCAGCACTTCGATTGCCGCCCCCAATCCTGCGGTGACAGCCAAAATTATGAGAACAAGTTTCACCACTTAACCTCGATAGAGAAGGATAAACCCCTGCCGACACCAAGGTATAAAAAAGAATGCAACTGCTGTCAAGCTTTCAACCCCGATTGTAGTCAGTCGATTTTAGATTAAAGATTAAAGCATTGACTCTACAGATGAATCTGGGATATCTCGCTAAAATCTAAACTTTTTTGCTTTCGAGGACTCCTGTCTAGAAGCAAGTATCCGTCTTTAAGTGAGGTGAGTAGGTCGCCTATGTAAAATCTAAAATCTAAAATCTAAAATCTAAACTGTTATGGCTGCGGGGTTTGAGCAACTTGGCGACCCGATTAAGTCAACCGAATCGCCCCCGTGGATATAGAATTCTAGAATATACCGTCAAAATCCGCCGTCAGCCGTCAGTGAACTTGGTGGTTTCAGGAAAATCCGTGGACTTAAAACAAATATTCAAAACGCCGAATCCCATAATCGGTGTCGTACATTTACAGCCTTTGCCAACTTCTCCCCGCTGGGGGGGAAACCTCAAAGCTATTATCGGAAGAGCCGAGCAAGAGGCTACAGCGCTGGCTTCTGGTGGCGCAAACGGTATCATTGTCGAGAACTTTTTCGACGCTCCTTTTGCCAAAGACAGCGTAGATCCGGCTGTGGTAAGTGCCATGACTCTGGTAGTCGAGAGGCTAACAAATCTCGTGACGCTGCCGATCGGCGTTAACGTGCTGCGAAACGACGCCCAAAGCGCGATCGCCATCGCCTCCTGCACAGGAGCTCAATTCATCCGCGTCAACGTCCTTAACGGCATCATGGCTACAGACCAAGGCTTAATTGAAGGCCAAGCTCACCAGCTTCTGCGCTACCGCCGGGAATTGGGCAGCGATGTCAAAATATTAGCAGACGTGTTAGTCAAGCACGGGCGACCCCTAGGCAGCCCGAACTTGACCACAGCCGTCCAAGAGACGATCGGGCGCGCTTTAGCCGACGCCGTAATCCTTTCCGGCTGGACAACTGGTAGCCCTCCCAATCTCGAAGACTTAGAACTCGCGAGTGCAGCAGCGGCGGGAATTCCTGTTTTCATCGGCAGCGGCGCCTCGTGGGAAAACATTTCCACCCTCATGCAGGCCGCTGACGGCGTAATCGTATCGAGTTCCCTGAAGCGAAACGGCCGCATCGAGCAGCCCATCGATCCGATCCGCGTCAGTCAGTTTGTAGAAGCCGCCCGCCGCAGCTTGTCACAGAAAGAGCGCGAACAGGAAAATAGAGATGCTAATGGCTCAAGAGGGCCAACACCGGAACCGGGCAAAGTCACAAGTAAAACGTAAAATGGGAAGGGGTAATGGGTAATCGGTAATAGCTGCAAATGAAGAGCTAACAGTGAAAAAAGCACACTTATCAATCACCAATTCCCAATTTCTTTGATTCACGACACGGAAGTCACGGATACATGGATAGATTTCTTTTCTCTGACTTCTGACTTCTTCCCTCAACATCCATCCGTTAAATCCGTTAAAACCCTTACCTTGCTAGTTGCCCAAATTCCTTATTCTTTCAACGTCCCAATTATCAATTACCAAATCAAAAAATGATTCGCCGACGTTCAACCCCTTGGATTCATCGCTGGTCTAGGACTGTGATGGCAGCGATCGCAGCCATAGGCGTCGTAGAAACGGCCTATCTCACGATCGCTAAATTCACGACTGGCTCGGTCATTTGTCCCACCAGTGGCTGCGACAAAGTTCTCAACAGTCCCTACGCTACAGTCTTTGGCACTGTGCCTTTAAGTTTGTTAGGCTGTCTGGCTTACCTGAGCATAGCAATCCTGGCATTGGCTCCCAAAGCTGTAAATCCCGACACCAAAAAAGGACTGCACTCTCAACTAGAAAAAAACACTTGGCAAGCGCTATTTATCATCACCGCTGCGATGGTAATTTTCAGTAGCTATTTGATTTATTTGATGGCTTTTGAAATTCAGGAACTGTGCATTTACTGCATCACTTCCGCCCTATTTTCGCTGTCGCTGTTTGTGCTGGTGCTAGTCGGGCGCGAGTGGGAAGATATTGGACAGTTGGTGTTTACAGGCATTTTGGTGGCAATGGTGAGTTCGATCGGTGCCTTGGGACTCTACAACAGCGTCAGCGCACCTGTCTCTACTGTCTCTACCCCCGGTATTGCACCTCCTCCCATCACTACAACCTCCGGCCCGGCACAAATTGCTTTGGCTCGCCACCTCCGACAAATCGGCGCGAAAGAATACAGCGCTTACTGGTGTCCCCACTGCCACGACCAAAAAATGCTTTTTGGTAAAGAAGGTGCTGCCATAATCGATTATGTTGAATGCGATCCCAAAGGCCAAAATTCCCGCACTGCACTTTGCGAAGCTGCTGCTGCTAATATTAAAGGTTTCCCGACTTGGGAGATTAATGGTCAGTTTTATTCGGGGACACAATCTTTGGATAAACTCGCTGATTTATCGGGTTACACGGGCCCCCGCAACTTTCAAAACTGACAGGAAAGTTGGAGATGTTAGATGACAGATTTTAGATTGATGGGCAGGAAATATCCTGGTTTTTAACTTAGTTTATCGTTGGCTCGTGCTGCGAAATCAATCTAAAATCTTGCATCTATAATCAATAAAAAAATAGTAAAGATTAGTGAGAACGAAAAATATTAAAACAAGTTCGGGGTTTCTAGTATGTAGATAGCCGAATAACTCCTAAAACTTTTACATCATAAAAAATGCAATAAACCGGGTTTCTGCTTCCAGAATGATTGTTGAAATGACATATTTTGGTTGCGAAACCCGGTTTCTCCTGTTGCAGCCCGATCGCACCGAAAAAGCAAAAAATTAAATAATCTAAAATCTAAAATCTACTCGCCCGCACCAAAAAACCAAAAAATTGGATAATCTAAAATCTAAAATCTAAAATCGACTGAGCCGATCGCCCCGGAGATGTAAAACCTGTACGTAGTAGTAGTCTAGATGCTTACAGGGCGAGGCCCAAATCCCCAAAATATGCTAGAAACTATCAAAAAATGGGTCGCTCAAGAACGCCGAGTATTGATTACTGCGAGTGCGGTTGCTAGTACAGTCATTGTAATGCGCTGGTTCGGATTTTTTCAGGTGTGGGAATGGGCTGCTTTCGACCAATTTGTGCGCTGGCGGCCGGCCGAACCAATTGACTCGCGCATCGTCATTATAGAAATTAAAGAAGCTGACTTACAAAAATACGGCTACCCAATTTCCGATGCTGTATTGGCCCAATTGCTGCAAAAATTGCACGCTGGCAAGCCGCGGGCCATCGGCCTCGACGTTTACCGAGATTTGCCAACTCAACCGGGTAACGCCGAATTGCTCAAAACGTTTAAAACTATTCCCAACTTAATTGGCATTGAGTTGATGCCAGACGAAACCCGGCTCGGAGTTCGGCCGCCTCCGGTACTCGACAAGCTCGATCGAATTGGTTTCAACAATGTTGTCATCGACGCTGACTCAAAAGTGCGGCGAACTTTGCTCTACGCTTGGCCCGGAGACGGCAAAACTCATAAAAGTTTTGCACTCAGACTGGCTTTGCTTTACCTCAAAAGCGAAGGAATTTCCCCTCAATCCGCAAAAGCCAATCCTAAATACTTGCAGTTAGGCAAGGGGGTTTTTCGGCCTTTTCAACCGAATGATGGTGCTTACGTTCGAGCGGACAGCCGCGGCTATCAAATTTTGACCAACCTGCGCGGCCCGCGAGGCAGTTTTCGCACTGCATCGATGAGCGATGTGCTTTCTGGCAAAGTACCCGCTGATTTTGTACGATCGCGCGCTGTCTTGATCGGCTCAACTGCCCCCAGCCTCAGAGACTTTTACCAAAATGCTTACAGCTCGGGTTGGTTTGGTCCTCCCCAGCAAATACCGGGAGTCGAGCTTCAGGCTCACTTCTTGAGCCAAATTTTGAGTGCGGCCCTCGACGGGCGCGGGGGTATCAATGTCTTGCCAGAGGCTGCGGAGTTGCTGTGGATTTTACTCTGGTCTTGGGCGGGAGCAAATGTGAGTTGGAATTTGCGATCGCTTGGTCGATCGGCTTACTGTTTATTAAGTATCTGTCTAGGTCTGAGTGCCACTTTATACTTAGCATTCCTAGCAGGTTGGTGGCTGCCCTTAATTCCTCCAATCCTCAGTCTTGTGGGTTCTGGTGTCGCAGTTGTGGGTTATCTGGCTCACTTGCAAGAAGAATTAAAACGGTCTAAAGAATTTTTACAATCGCTAATCGATACAATTCCCGACCCAATTTTTGTCAAAGATCGAAATCACCGCTGCGTTGTTTTGAATCAGGCATATTGTCGGTTTATTGGCTATCCTTTGGAAATTTTAACCTGCCGAACCGATTACGATTTATTTCCCCAAGCCGAAGCCGAGATATTTTGGCAGCAAGACGAATTAGTATTGCAAACTCATCAGCCGCGAGAAAATGAAGAATATTTTACTGACGCTCACGGAATTACGCATCTAATTGCGACTAAAAGATCCCTGCATAAAGATGCTGCCGGCAACCTATTTTTAGTCGGAGCAATCAGAGATATTACCGAGCGCCAACTCCGGGCAAAAGCCCTAGAACAAAAAAATGCTGAGCTCAGCCACCAAGCTTATCACGATGCTCTTACCGGTTTGCCCAACCGCCAAAGGTTCTACGAATGCTTGCATCGGTCTCTAGAAATAGCTTCCAGCACTCAGGAATTGGTAGCTTTACTCTTTTTAGATTTAGATGGATTTAAGTCAATCAACGACACTCTCGGACACAATGTGGGTGATTTACTCTTAAAAACAGTTGCCAATCGGCTCAAAAAATGCTTGCGCGGCAGCGATACAATCTCGCGGTTGGGCGGCGACGAGTTCACAGTCATTTTGCCCGCAATTCCAGGTCGCGAGGAAGCTGCGAAAGTAGCGGAAAAAATTTGCGACGCCATCATGCAGCCTTTTATTTTAGAAGAACATACAGTTTCTGTAACTACAAGTATTGGCATTAGTTTATATCCCATTGACGGTCAAGAGCCAGAGGTGTTAGTTAAGAATGCCGATGTTGCGATGTATCGTGCTAAGGAACGGGGGAAAAATCAATATCACTTTTATTAATTCAAACCCGTTAAAAACATAATGCAACTGTAGGTAAAGTCCTCAACCCGATATTAATAAGTCACTTGTAAGTATTCAATTTTTTATCTAAAATTTCAATTATTTCAGACAAAATTTGAGCAATTTCTAGATATCACACCCTAATTGGGTCGTGAGGAAGATATTATTTCAGGCGTCCCCTGTGCAGCTAACTTGAAAAAATAGCTCGCTCCTTAAACTGTAAGCCCTCTAAGCTTTTTGAAACCGTTCAAAAAAATGTCCAAAGTAGGGAAATCTAAAATCTAAAATTACATAATTTAAAATTCTCTAAGCTGTCATCTGTCATTAGATAGATTTAGCCAATATAAAACTTATGAGAGCAAGTTATTGTCTTATCTAAATGTAACAAATTATTAAAATAAATCACAACCTGAAACCAAATTTAAATCGCCAAAAAGCCTCAATGTAAAAAAATTTATGTAAGCTTAGGAAAGTTAATTAAAGTAAATGTAAAGATATCAGTGGAAATACGGAAATTGACAGATATAATAGGTGGTACAGACGTGGATCTATTGCGGTGATTTGAATAAGGCTGTGAATACTATGCGTACTTTGATTCAGCTCACAACAACGGCAACCCTGGCGGCCTGCCTGCAAGTGAATATAGTCGGCACCGCAAATGCGGCTCGACTTGCCAGCAACTCAACTAACAACTTAACAAAAGCCCGTAGCACGGGCAAGAGTCCGACGCCATCGACGCCGAGAGTTTTGACAGTTGCACAAACCTCTAGGTTTCCAAATGACCCAAAACAATACGAACCACCCCCGAACGGGAGCCCCGAAAGTGACGGTACGGGAACGCGCTGACCCTAAATTTTCAATAAATTTTCAATCTTCTATTCGCGGAGATTTGTACCAATTCGATTGGTTAATTAAAGTATGGCTGCACCAATCCGGATCGGTGAGGGGATAGTCCACTCGGTAATGACCGCCGCGACTTTCGGTGCGAAACGCAGCACTTTTGACAATTAAATAGCCAATATCCAATAAATTCCCCACTTCTCCCCAATTTCGCAAAATCGAGCTATTCTTCGCCTCAGCAGGGGAAAAATTAATAATTTGTCCGGGCTGTAAATTTTCAAGCGTTTGACTCAAAGGCAATGAAGCAAATTCTTGCCGCCAAATCTCAAGTTGGACGATCGCACTTTCCAAATCGCGTTGTCCCCGGCAAATTCCCGCACTCTGCCACACCAAATTCGGCAATTCTACCCGCAACTTTTCGATCGCCTCAATGTCCTTTTCAGAAATCGATTTTTCCAAGATTTCCCCCGCCTCGAACGGATCGGCGAATGCCTCGGGCGTTCCACCTTCTAGCTGCAAAAGGCCCATCTGCGCCCCAAAAACCAGACATTCCAGCAGCGAATTGCTCGCCAACCGATTAGCGCCGTGTACCCCCGTGCTCGCAGTTTCTCCCACCGCGTACAAACCCGGAATCGAAGTTTGGTTGAACTTGTCAGCGACAATCCCTCCCATCCAGTAATGGGCCGCGGGCGTCACCGGCACCGGTTCGGAAAAAATATCAATTCCCCAATCAGCGCACACTTGAATAATATTGGGAAACCTGTAGCGCAGTCGATCGACCGCAATCGGGCGCAAATCCAGCCAAACATGAGGTTCCCCCGTCTTTTGCAAGTGGCGGAAAATTGCGCGGCTGACAACATCCCTAGGGGCGAGCTCCCCGCTGGGGTGAGAGTCAAAAGCAAAGCGATATCCCTTACTGTCAACCAAATGAGCTCCTTCTCCCCGCACCGCTTCGCTAATGAGAAACCGAGGCGCGCCCGCGGTGCTCAGCGCCGTCGGGTGAAACTGCACAAATTCTAAGTCTCGCAGCAGCGCCCCGGCGCGCCACGCAATTGCCACCCCATCCCCGGTACTTACCGACGGATTGGTCGTTTGAGCAAAAACCTGTCCGCCGCCGCCTGTCGCCAGCACCACGGCTTTGGCCTGCAGCCACTTGACTTGTGAGCCACAAATCGAGCTAATGCCCTGGCAGCGCCCGGTTGCGTCTAGCCACAGACTCAAAGCAAAGGCAGGGGATACGAGTTGAATGTTTTTGCGGCTTAATACTTTTGCTGTCAGCGTACTGATAACGGCTTTGCCCGTAGTGTCGGCGGCGTGGAGAACTCGGCGGCGGGAGTGGGCTGCTTCTAGGGTGAGGGCTAAATCGGGGCCGGTGCGATCGAATGCAACGCCCATTTTCACTAGGGAGTCAATGCAGGCCGAAGCTTCCTCAACTAAAAATTTCACCGCATCCAAATCGCAAAGACCGGCTCCTGCAGCCAGTGTATCCTGAACGTGCAGTGCTGCCGAATCTTCAGGGGCGATCGCCGCGGCAATCCCTCCTTGAGCCCAATCGCTGGCAGAAACAGGCAGGGTATTTTTATTGATCAAGCCCACGTGCAAATGCTCTGGCAGGCAAAGTGCTGTGTACAAACCCGCCGCGCCAGCACCTATTACCAATACGTCAAATTTGTCAGTCATAAGTCTGCCGCCAGTCGATTTTAGATTTTAGATTTTAGATTTTAGAATTGAGTCTACAGATGAATCTGGGGACTTGAACTAATGTCAGTCGAGCGAGGTTATATTTTAGATTTTAGATTAAAGAATTGAGTCTACAGAGGAATCTTGGGAACCCGCTTATTTCAATCTAGCGAATTTTGGTCGGCTTTTACCCCATGGTGGTTGAAAGTAAGTGTTCAGAAATTAAAGGCAGAAGTCATCAGCCTATAGAAAAAAAATATTTTCTTTCTGCCGAATGCCTTCTGCCCAATGACTTCTGCCTTCAAATGAGACCCGCTGCTACCTAGTCGTAGAGACCATTATTCAACCGGTTGTCTCCTTCAATAAAGACTGATTCAACATCAGTTACGGTGAATTTGTCCATGTTAGCTTGCAGCACTTTTTTCTGAGCATCCGTCAAGTCTGAAATATTGAGTACGTCCTCAACATTTTCGTAAGGAGCATTCTTAATAATTAGTCGAGCTAAAGTGGGATACAACCCTCGAAATTCCCGAAAGTCCCGGACGGCGCTGTTGTTCAAATCAAGTTTTTTGCCGTATTCTGTGGCAAGCTTCTCATCGGCGCGATTGGTTCTAGCCGGAGCTTCAACAGCTAGGAGCGAGGATGATGGCAAGACGATACGGCTTAATGATGCCGCGATTGCGCTTTGGTCTCCAGCCCATGCAAAGCAGCCCAGCACTAAGCCCAATACTGCCAATAGACGACCCAATCGTTTCATGAAGTTTTGTCTCCCAATTTCATACACAGCATTTATGTAGAGACTACCATTTTGCTTATGCAGTTTTTCAGATAAATCCGCAATAGGTAGAGAGCTGTTATAAAATTTACATTGGGGTATTGACAACGCGGACATTATATGATAATGACCGACTTTTGAGCATCGCAGACAAGTTTATATAAGGCCCTGCAAATGAAAAACTCGGACTGCTATTTTAAGGGGTTAATTTTTGCCCCGCACCCAATTTTCTCGCTATCAAGAACTTTTTCCTTTCGTTTTGAGAAAAGCATTCAAATCAGCATAAGTACCGCCGTAAGTCACGGTGGGAGTGTCGTAACCCTTTAAAGCAACGGTGTGCTGCTCGAAAGCGCCCTGGGCCCCCAATTGCGTCAGGTATTTGTAGGTAGTTTCTCCCACAGCGATATCCTTGCCGAGTTGCTTGGTGCAAGATTCCAGGCGAAATGCTGCGTTTACAGTATCTCCCAAGGCGGTATAGTCCGATCGGTCGCTGCTGCCAGAGTTTCCCACCATTGCATAACCAGTATTGATGCCGGCCCCGACTCGCAAAGGAAAAGGCAGGGGGTAACGGCTGCTGAGTTCGTCTGTTGCCTTGTGCAGTTCGCTCAAAGCTTGGCAAATCCGCATCATTTCCTCGCTGCTGACACCGCTGGTTTTGTGGAACCAGACCGCCATGATGGCATCACCGATGTATTTGTCCACCCAACTGCCGTGTTCGCGAATGATCTGTCCTGCTTTGCGGAACCAATTGCCGATGACTTCCGAGAGGAGGGTTTCGTCTAGCTGCCTAGTCAAAACTGTAAAGTCTCGGATGTCCATTACCATGACGCTAATCAGGCTACGCACCGTCAAAGTCGCCGTAAAATCTTCAGAGTCTGTCTCGTGTATTGGTGGATCGTGCCGATGGCCGGCGGTTGGGTTGTAGAAGTCCAATTCGGTTTGACCGAAAATAATCCGATCGCCATTTCTGAGAGTGACAGGAATACTGACCCGCCGCCCGTTGACAAAGGAACCATTGCGGCTGCCCAAGTCGATCAGGTAGAACTCTCCTGTCTCCATTTGCTGTAACATCGCGTGATTACGGGAAATCCAGCGATCTGTCAGTACAAAATTATTGTCATCGCTCCGCCCTACTGTCCAGCAATTGCTGCCGGAGAGCGGCAAGTAGCGATTGCCGCCTTCTGTGCGAAGTACCATATGTGGATTGGGTTGCACTCGTCACAACAGTCCTAGAAACGACACAAAATTAACCGAATTGAGATTTGAGACTTCAGATTTTAGATTTTTTAGTCCATCGTCGATGCACCTAGCCTCTGCAGGATTTGTGAACCATAAATTCGATCGAGCTAGCGAAGGTATTTATGATTCGATCTACCAAAGCAGGCAGTTAAAACAGACTGTCTACCAAGATTGTACCTGATCATACTGCCTGCCCCAGAGCGAAGACAAATTTTATTTATTTTGATCGGCCAGAAAAAAGTGGGAAAATGGCTCTCTGGCTAGGGGGCTAGCGTGTACACACAAGTCCGAAATCTTTCAACACCATTCCTCAAACCCAAGTTTCGCATGAATCTCAGAAAGGAAGCTTATTTTCATGAATTTTAAGTTATTGATTCGGCCAAACGAGAAATCAAGAATCCAGGAAACAGGGTTTCTACAATATGGGTCAGCGATCAACTTGTCTGTACACAGTAGAGCTAGGCGGGGGGTAGGGGGTGTGGGCTGGTATGCAGATCCAGAGTTCTGTCCACTACTCCCTATGGTGTAAGCTTCCAATTTCAACCGGAACAGCCGCTCATATCGAACATTTCCTTCCAAACGTCGAACTTACATTCTGTCCATGGGCAGTAGTGCTAGTTCCTAACGCTAATAATCCAAGCCCTTCATCGCCAATAATGATAGCAGAGTTCACATCTCTATCGTGCTTTGTTTGGCAATTGCAACAAGTCCAGCTACGCACTTCCAACAGAAGGCGAGCCACCTGATTCAGACCTACGTGGAAACTCTTACTCGATGGTGCAAAAAACCGACCAATGTCTAAGTAAGTTTTACCGTCTCTTTCAGCCTTGTATTTCAACGGTATGGTCAATTTTGACCATCTGCGATCGCTAATTACTTTAGGTAGGAAGTGAGTTTTTACCAAGTTATTGACTGCCATATTTTCAACAACTATAACTTGGTTTTCCTGCACCAATTTCATAGAGAGTTTGTCCTGAAAATTCTCTCTAGCGTTTGCCATTTTTTCGTGATTCATGGCACTCCACAGGCTTGAAGACGATGATTTTAACCTTGATGTTTGCGAGAGAGTTGATGCTGCTTACGGTTTATATTTTGTTTGAGATTTTGTGGTTGATACTAGCAAAAACAATCCCCACCTTACCAGGGAAATTGAGGAATTTATCACCAACAATTTGTATTTTTTGGGGTACTGAATTGATTACTTGTCACGCGTTGACTAGAACTTCGGGAAAGATGCCCGTCCTTCAAAGAAGTTGATGAATGCTCTGCATAGGTTTAGTGAACTCAACTCATGCAGTTATGGGTGACAGGGCGATCGCATCTGGTAAATAGCACTTTCTGAAGCAAAACCGAGCTAGCGAGGTAACAAGCAAGGTGCAAAACTTACCAGGCAATGGTTTAAGGGAACCGTCTCTGAGCTGATATCTTTTATTGTGCATCATTGGTAACAAGTTAAGCTAAGAAAGCATTTGTCAATCAGCAATTATGCTCAATATTTACTCGGATTTTGGGCAGAAAACTGAGATTTGGGCGACCGAGGAATCATGCCTCCCATGATATTTATACTTACTCCCTCTCAAATCGTGAATTTTCCATTCCTAAAAAAACAGTCTTTTTGAGTAATATTACTGATTGACAAATGCAATTAAGTCTTAACAATACTCCGGACAGTTTTTAAGCAGCCAAAGTACCATAAGACAAGACTGAAGGAAGGTTAGGGTGATTTAAAATCAAATCCCGGTCTAAATCTAACTTATCAATAAAGGTACAAAGTAGATGCTTATTGAATTC
>NZ_JAUBUE010000115.1:0-2987 GCF_036705305.1 Microcoleus sp. B3-D7
CTGCGCCCCCGCATACATAAAACCCCTTGTTAATCCCACCATTCCTTCGCCTTTAACATTCTGTCCCATTCCCGTCTGACAAGCACTTAAAACCACTAAATTTGCCGCCAGTTTCAAGTTGAAAATATCCGTGAGGCGCAAAAAGCCATTGACAAGATTGCCCTTGTTATCTACCGTAGACATCACAATTCCTGACAGTTCGGGATTTTTGTTGTTGGCAATGCCGTGGGTGGCTAAGTGCACGATTTGATAATTAGCTAAATTGCCGTCGGTAGCGGTAGTGCGACTGGCATCAAAATCAAATATTTGACGGCTAGAAGCTGAGGGGAATAAGCTGGATATTGTTTGAGCTTCTTGGCGACTAAATGCGAGGCGTTTTGGTGGCCATTCTATCTCGGAAGCACGAAGCGAGCGATTTAAACCGAGGTTATTTGCTTCTAATTTTTCGGTTGTTGCTGGGGTGATTTTTCCTTTAATTCTTTCATCATCTGGACTGAAAACAGGATCTGCTAAAATTGCTAATGTTTGGCTTGGTGGTTTTCTATCTGCATAATTTTGCCTGAGAATGGCGAGAGTTGAGGCGGAAGGCAGGGTAATAATTTCATGTTCGGCAATTAAGGGAACATTGGTATTTTGTCCTCGGGTTGGGTCAAGAGTTAAAGCCGGAAAAGAGGTATAGTGCAGCACGCCGTCGGGAACAATTAATAAGCGTTTATTGCCTAATTTGGCTGCTGCGGGCTGTAAAATTAATTGACTCAGATTGGCACTGGCTTCGGCAACTTTTTGGGGAATCTCTCTGTGGATTGGGCTAGTTATTGCGTCTCGAAACTTCCCGGCTGCTGTTTCAATATCTGCGCGTTTTGGCAATTCATAGCTGGTGAGTTCCTTTTGGCTAACCACCCACAAATAACTGCGGTTTGTGCCGAGGGAATACTGCAATAAAATCGTGTTTTCATCGATAATCTGCTTCTGAATTTCTGTCAGTGTTAAAGGTTGGGGCTGGGTGAGGGCAGCGTAGCGGGGGCTGGCGGTACGAATCTTTGTTTGGAGTTGCTGATATTGTTCCAAAAGTGCAAGGCGCCCCGAGTCGATTTCAGCGATTTTAGTTGCGTTGGGGTTGGGGCTGCTGAGTTCTTGAATGCGCTGCTTTTCAATGGCATTGAGTTGCTGTTGCAAGCTCTTTTCTTGTTGCAGTAAATTGGGGTCAATGCCTTCGCGAATGTTGGCGTTACTTTCAAAGAGGAGTTCGAGGAGGCTGCGGGTCCTCGAACGTTCGCTGGCTTCTAAGGCTTTTGTATCATGACCGGATTTAGGATTAGCTTTATGCAGTTGCATTAACAAATCGATGTAGAATTCGTAGTAGTCCTGTACTGTGGCAAAGTATGAGGTGCGGAGTTCAGGGCTGGCAATTTTGGTGCGGAGGTTTTCGATGATTTTGAGAGAGGATTCAATGTCGTTGAGGGCTTCGGTAAGATTGTTGAGATCGCGCTTGACAGCAGCCATGCCGAAAAGGTTGACAGCTTCTATTCCGGGGTTGCTGACAGCCCTACTCAGGACCAGGGATTGGCTAAAATACTGTAGCGCTTTTTGTTTCTCTTCCAACTTTAAGTAAACTAAGCCAATGTTTTTGAGGATGGTAGCTTCCCTGCTGCGATCGCCCACTTCCCGACTCAGGCGAAGGGATTGGTTGTAATACTCTAAAGCATTTTGTTTGTCTCCCGAATCGTCGTAGATTCTGCCAATGTTGTTGAAGGTGAGAGATCCCGCGCTGCGATCGCCGATTTCCCGACTTAGATGGAGGGATTGATGGTAATATTCCAAAGCTTTCTCTTGCTCTCCCAATTCTGAGTAGACAGCGCCGATGCTGTTGAGGATATTAGCTTGCGCCGATCGATCGCCCGATGCCTGACTTAGGGGAAGGGATTGGTTGTAATATTCTAAAGCTTTCTGTTTCTCTCCCAAATCTGAGTAGACACTGCCGATGTTGCTGAGGGTGACAGCTTCCCCGCTACGATCGCCGACTACGCGACTTAGGGGAAGGGATTGGTTGTAATAGTCTAAAGCTTTTTGTGACTCTCCCAAAGCTAAGCAGACAGCCCCGATGTTGTTGAGGGTGGTAGCTTCAAGCGAGCGAGCGCCAATTTCCCTACTCAAGGGAAGCGATCGGTTGTAATATTCTAAAGCTTTTTGTGGTTCTCCCAAATCCGAGTAAACTTTGCCGATGTTGTTGAGAGTGATAGCTTCCCCGTGGCGATCGCCCGAGGCGCGAGTGGGGGGAAGGGATTGGTTGTAATATTCTAAAGCTGTCTGTTTTTCTCCCAAATCCGAGTAGACTTTGCCGATGTTGCTGAGGGTGGTAGCTTCCCCGCTGCGATCGCCGACGGCTCTCCCCAGCGGCAGGGATTGGTTGAAATACTGTAGGGCTTTTTGTGGCTGTCCCAATTTTGAGTAAACTAAGCCGATGTTGCTGAGGGTAATAGCTGCTTGCGATCGATCGCCGACTGCTTGACTCAGGGGAAGCGACTGGTTCAAATACTGTAGCGCTTTCTGTTGCTCTCCCAATTCTGAGTAAACTAAACCGATGCTGTTAAGGGTGACAGCTTCTTTCTCGCGATCGCCCGCCGATCGATACAGTTTTAATGCTTCTTCATATTTGGCGATCGCACCTCTTAAGGCTTGCGCTGTTCCTTGTTCGTAGAGTTTCTCTGCTTCTTCATATACTTTTTGGGCAGCGTCGCTACTGTTAGTTTGTGCTGTTTGTACGACTTTACCAACGGGCACGGCTGCTGCAACTGGCTGACTTAACTGAACCGAAAGTGCGATCGACATACCAGCCAAAAACCATTGAGTGCGATCGAACATAACCACCCCTTTTGTATTTTTGTCAATCTTAATCACTAGCCCGCTTACTGTAAAGGCAGGAAGAGTGCGATTCGTTGAAGCGTGAATCACGGTGAAAACCCGACACATAACGTTTCCAGCCACGA
>NZ_JAUBUE010000059.1:0-32130 GCF_036705305.1 Microcoleus sp. B3-D7
TTTTAAACTACGACTCATAAACGCACCATAAAAGCTATCTCTCTATTATATGCAACTTCACATAAAATTGGTATAACCCGGACGGTGCGTGACGGCAATTCTCCAATGTTACCATTGATTTTAGTCATTTTTAGCCGTCACACACCCTACTTAATCTTATGCGGAGTTGATCTACTATGAAATCGATTAGCACAGTTGCTCTGATAATAAATATTTGGGCGTTCAGTGGCTGGGGATGGGGAATCGCTCAAGCCGCCGAACTCGATCGGGGAAGCTCGTTCAAAGAGTGGTGTCAAAAGCAAGCCAGTTTGTCAGCCGAGGCGAGAATCACTGTAGAGGTGCTGTTAGCAAAAGCAGGTACAAATGATTGCGAACTCGCTGCCAAAAATCTGTTAAGTCTCACTGAACTTTACCTCGGCCAGAAAGGGATCAGTGACCTGAGTCCCTTATCAGAATTGACAAACTTGGAAGAGCTTCACCTCAACGACAACAACCGAATTATAGATGTCAGCCCTTTGGCAAGATTAAAAAACCTTAAGGAGCTTTCTGTCAGCGGCAACCAAATTGCTGATATCAGCCCTCTAGCAGGACTAAAAAACCTGGAGTCACTTTCCCTTGGCAACAACCAAATTGCTGATGTTAACCCTCTAGCAGGACTCACAAATCTAACTTGGCTTGCCCTCTACAATAACAAAATTACTGATGTCAGCCCGCTAGCAGGAATGACAAAATTAACTGGGCTTAATCTTGACAAAAACCAGATTGCAGATGTTAGAGCTTTGGCGAGGCTAACAAACCTAACTCGGCTCGATCTGATTGCCAACCAAATCGCAGATATCAGCCCTCTAGCAGGACTGACAAACCTGAAGAGGCTTGACCTTGAAAGTAATCAACTCAAAGATATCAGCCCTCTAGCAGGACTAAACAACTTGAATGAGCTTAACCTCACTCTCAACCAAATCAAAGATGTCAGCCCTCTGGCGAGACTGAAAAACCTGAAGGAGCTTATGCTCACTCTCAACCAAATCAAAGATGTCAGCCCTCTGGCAGGATTGACTAATTTGGATTGGCTTAATCTTCGCTTCAACCAAGTAGAAGATATCAGCGCTCTGGCAAAACTGGCAAATTTGACTACGCTTTATCTGCAAGATAACCAAATTAAAGATGTTAGTTCTTTAGCAGGAATGACAAAGCTCAAGCAGCTCGATCTAGAATACAACCAAATCAAAGATGTCAGCTTTTTAGCAGAAATGACAAATTTGCAGCAACTTAACCTTGAAGGTAATCAAATAGATGTCAGATATCTGGTAGGACTAAAAAACGTAAGTTCGCTTAACCTTGAGAATAACCAAATCAAAGATGTTAGCTCTTTAGCAGGATTAAAAAAGCTGAGTTCTCTTGACCTCGACAACAATCAAATCCAAGATGTTAGTCCTCTAGCGGGACTGACAAACCTGACTTACCTTAACCTTGAAGGCAACCAAATCAAAGATGTCGGCCCTCTGGCGAGGCTGACAAATTTGAAGTTTCTTAACCTTAAAGGCAAGCAAATTGAAGATGTTAGTCCGCTAGCGGGACTGACAAACCTCACTGGGCTCAATCTTGAAGGCAATCAAGTCAAAGATGTTCGTCCTTTGGCAAAACTGATAAATTTGCGATCGCTTAATCTCCGCTTCAATCCAGTTGCAGATTTCAGTCCTCTAGCAGCACTGAAAAATCTGAGTTCGCTTGAGGTGGCAGATAATGCGATCGCGCGGCAAAGTTGTCCAGTCAGTGGGTTAGTCAGTGGGTCAGAAGTTTGCCAGTTTTGAGAAAAATGCGTTGCTGAACTTGCAAACCCTCTTGCCGATCGGAATTTACCAAGAATTTCTTGATGGTACCCGCCACGTGATTTATCCGTGGAATCAATCCAAAATCGAAAATCTAAAATCCTCAAGCCCCCGCATTTATCCGTGGGGTCAATCTAAAATCTAAAATCTAAAATCTAAAATCGATTGACTCTAGTGTATCTCGAAGTCAGTTGTTGTTACCGGGACTCGATCGAACACTATCTTATCGGGACTTACGCATTACCCCTATATCCTGTAGGAGCAATCCCCCCGTGGTTGCCCCTATCCTTGAGCCTCCTGCGTAAATCCTGTCATAAGCTGTTCTACATTTAAACTGTGTGTCAAAAATCAATAAAACTCTTGTGGGACGGGCTTCTAGCCTGTCCAGAATTTCCAATTTGAATGCGTAACAGCTTATCATGTTCGGTCGATCGATCAGATAAGTAAGTCGGTGGGAAAGTTTATAACTATGTAACAAAAAATTAAGTAACCAGATCGGAGCTAAATTTAATGCGTTTTGTAGGGTAGTTTCCTTTTTTTCCTCTATCTTCTACCCCATTAATTACGGCATAAGCCAGCTCTAATTCATCCTCAAACAAATGTCGCAGCTAGCTCGTCTTTTTTGATATGTTGCCTCTCCAATTGTATCGGATTCATTTCTGAACAATATTTGGGTAAAAATAAGATATATAGACCCTTTTTAACATATTTGAGTTTTTTCTCACCTACTTACTTAATCAATAGTCCGGACAGTTTTTATATAGCCCAATGGCTTATTCTGTAGGACTTTGAGCCACTGTGGATAATTAAATCAATGTCAGCTCCACCCCTACGCGGCATTTAATTCGACTTTATTTATGATCCTTGCCGTGTAAAGCTTGTAGTCTGGTTCCCAAAACTGTCCGGAGTATTGTTAATCACAATTGAAAAGAAGGCAAACTTTCCACAAAAACTGGCAGCAGTGATGAGAAAGGAGAGGGAAGCGGCGGTATCGGGAAGGGAATTTCAGGAAGAGACGGGAAGGATGGAAAGTCTCGCGATGGCGGTGTAAAGCCAGTCGAAGCGATCGCGCAATCTGATAGATTCACATCAGTAATATTTTGAACATCGGCGATTAAATCCGATCCGACCAATATCCGAGTTCCCCGTCTCGTACCGTCATCATAAGATTCAAATCGATAAAAGAAGAAGCGAGGACCGTTACGATCTTGTACGAAACCAACGACTTGGATTTTGTCGCCTTCGCTCCGGTTAAAATCTTGAATAATGGCATGGCGACCTTCACCGCCATAGAAGAGGTCAGGACTGGCATTTAATGAACCGAGAACAAATATGTCAGCTTCACTTTGCCCAATTAAGTGATCGATTTGTTCTCCAGTTGATGAAAAGCTGTAACCCGATATGATGTCATTACCTGGCCCGCCAATCAGAGTGTCGCTGCCTTGATTTCCCTCCAGAAAATCGTCTCCTGCATTGGCGTTGATGTAGTCATTATCTAAGTCACCTATTAGAGTGTCATTGCCACCGTCTCCCAACAGGCGATCGTTACCTTTGCCGCCCATTAAAAAGTCGTTGTTACTGCCACCAAACAAGCGATCATCTCCATCTCCTCCGATCGCCGTATCATTGCCTTGACCGCCGTTAAGACAGTCATTACCAGCCCCTCCGAAGATACTGTCGTTATTGTCTTCTCCTCTGATTAAATCCGCACCTTCGCCACCCTCAAGAAAATCATTGCCGGCACCTCCTTCAAGTTTGTCGTTGCCTTCGCCACCGCTGAGACTGTCGTTACCAAAGTCGCCCAAAAGGCGATCGCTACCGACTCCACCTGCGAGACTATCATTTCCTTCTCCGCCATCTAAAGTGTCATTACCATCCAAACCAGATATAGTATCATTCCCTCCCAGCCCGCACAGGGAATCATCGCCAATTTCACCAGCTAGTAAATTATTGAGATTGTCACCGCATATAACTACCATAAATTTGTCCTCCTGAAAACTATTTCACAACAGTCAATAAATTTTAGATTTTGGATTGTTCCCGTCCACTCAATTTTTGGTTTTGGATTTTGTAAGAACTTTAGTCCTGATTGACCTTTTGTAGTAAGGGATGCAAGTCTTGCTTCACCTAAATCTGTAACAGAAAACTGAAGTCCTTACTAGAAAAATAATTTCCTGTAAGGACACTGGCGATCGCCAGTGTCCCTAATGTTTTAACTGAAATCAGTGATGCTAATTTGGTTAGCGGTCACGCCACTGATAGTAGCTAAAATTTCGCCAGTTGCTGTCAAGCTGATTAACGTGGCAGTGTTGCTAGGGGTAATAGAAATTTGCGAAAATGTTAAATTTTCCGCAAGTGCGAGGAAGTCGATGCCGGCTTCAAAATCGAAAATGATATCGCTGCCCGAATTGGCTGAAATTAAGAAGCGATCGCTCCCATTTCCTCCTATCAAACTGTCATCGCCGTTTTCACCGCTGAGAAAATCGGCTCCGTTACCGCCCAGCAAGATATCGCTAGCTTGACCGCCGTAAAGACTGTCATTGCCTTCACCTCCACTCAAGCTATCTTGACCGCGATTTCCAAATAGGATATCTTCCCCATTATTGCCCAACAAATTATCGCTTTCTTTGCCGCCGTAAACAGTGTCATCCCCGTCGCCACCGTCGAGGGAATCATTGCCTTGATTGCCGTGTATCCAGTCATTGCCACCAAAACCGCTGAGAGTATCATTGCCGCGTTTGCCGGCCATTGTATCGCTGCCGCTGTCGCCGGAGAGGCTGTCGTCGCCGTCAGTGCCGGTGAGATTGGAGTTAGCTGCGATCGCATCTATTTCTCCTTCAATCACCGGAACGGCAGGTGTATCGGGCAATGTCGTTTGTTGAATTTTGGTATCTAAGGCAGTACCCGTATTTTCGGCAATAACTTGGGCGATCGATTTCGTACCTGTACCGACTGCTTTTAAGTCTTCAGAGGTTGCGCCTAGGGCTACTTTTTGCACGCGGGCAACTTCTCGGTTAATTGAAGCTGTTGCAGTGTTGGATACAACTTGGTCAATGCGCTGATTTGCTTCGGCCATTACCTTAGCTGCATCCGGGGCAATTTGCAACAATTGCTGAGTGTTTAAATCCGAGTCAAATTGTTGCGCTGCTGTGGCGGCGCGATCGACAATTGTTGCTAACTGAGTTGCATCGCTGAGATTGAGAGTTGTCCCCGATTGAATTTGTTGAACGATCGCACTTACAACTGCTTTTACGCTGTCGGTATTGCCCAGAATCGACGCACCGTCTATTAAAGCAGCAGTTTGCGTAATGACGTTTTGTACCTTGACCATTGCAGTCAAAGTTTCTACTCCACCCGCGATCGCGTTTTCCGTAGCTGCGATCGGATCTAAACCCGTTATGTCAACATTAGCGGGAATGGAAAGTGAGGATTTGACGAGAGATTCGGCGCGATCGCTGTCAATTCCTTTGTCAATTAAATCCGCTACTAAACTGGTTAACAGGGTGACAACAGTAGCGTAAGGCGGGGCAGTGACAGGCGTTTCCAAAGGCAAACCAGTTGCTGTATCAATGCCGCCGAAAGCAACAATATTGCCTTCTTCTGGATCGAGTTCGCCATTTTGATTTTTGTCAAAAATATTGGAGTCGAGATCGAGATCGAATTCGCCGCTATCCGCAGTAGTGGCAGAAGGTTCGCTAGCATCGAGTACCCCGTTCTTGTTAGCATCGAAAAAGACAGTAGCACCAGCGATATAACCGTCAATCACAAAACCGCCGAGGGCATTACTCTTGAACCGAATTACCTCGCTAACACTCGCGCCAGATTCATCAGTTCCCGTTACCTTTAACCAATAGTCAAAAGTTGACGGGCGAGTTGAGCCTAAATTGATAGTACGGGTTGCGGAATTAAAAGTTAGCCAGGAAGGCAAAGGAATTTCCGGGAAACTTGAACCGGCAATTGGTTGGCGATACAAACGGCCATTGAGATCGGTTTCCCAGGTAAATGCAGATGAACTTAAATCGCTCAAATTTGCCAGGGCGATCGAATAATTAATGCTGTCGCCCGGATTGGGGTCAGTATAGGTATTGGCAGCTAAATTAAAAGCATTACCACTTTGAGAAAAACCTAGCGCTGCACTTTGAGAAAACACAGAACGATTGACAACAGGTGGGTTGTTGACAACAGGACTTTGCCACCAATTAAGAAACTCATCCCATTGAGTGTCAGCAGCAAAATCTATAATCGTGCTGTTGTAATCTGGGTTTAAAGCTTCACCGCGAGATTGCAAATAAATTGACAGCCCAGTTCCACCATAGGACAGACCTGAATGATTTTGGATAATTGCCAAATTGTAAGCATCAAAAGCTGTTTGAGCTGCGGTACGAATGCTGTCGGATATTGTAGAATCGCCAGCAACATTGGCAAGAAACGTTCCCAAATCGCGGTAATGCGAGTAATAAAAGTCTGCTGAATTATTGCGGTGTACCTGCAATCGATCCACATCTGTTGCTGTGGCACCACTGACGATCGCAGTTGCCAGATCGCTCATTGCTGCTGACAAATCGCCGATCTTCGATAAGTCAGTAGCTGATTGCGTCTGGGAACCGCCATAAGAATCGCCGTAGTTAGTGACGATCGCGCTGCCTAATTGAGCGGGCGACCAAGTAGGATTAGCTTTGAGTTGCAATAAAATTGGGTCGTAAGGCCAACCATCTCCGGGCTCTAGGTCCTCTGAACCGACAAAAACCGATCCCTCATCTTTAACCTGGTGAGCAACTTCTAGCATCGCCATCAGACAAGCATCGAAGCCGATCAGATCCATATTTTCTGGCACCCCTGCTAAAGCAGCCCCCACCTCGCGGTTTTCCAAAACATCGCCTGACTCCCAATCGTTAGCAACGGTTCTGGCTGTTGCCGTATTGCGCCAACCGTCACCGTGATCCCAAACCACGATCGCGTAGTTGTCAGCGGGATAGTTGGCTGTACCCCAATTCACGAAGTTTGTAAGGTTATTGGGATCTCCCATGTTGACTTCGCCGACGCTGGTTCCCCAGGTCAAATTTGGCAAATCTCCCGCCTGGATTAACCCCCGACGAGTGTCTGTCCAGTTGTCGTAAGTAGCATCGAAACCGGGAGTGCGATCGAATTGCACGACAATATTGACATCACTGTTAGAGCCAACGGATGACATTTCCAAAAAGTCTTCGATGCCGAACGGTTCCAAGTCGTTGGCAGCGGCCATGTAAACCATAAAAGTCCACTTGGCTGGGGCGCGCGTTGGTGACTCGCTTGGTGTCGGAGTCGGTGTGGGCGTTGGAGTCGGTGTTAGCGCTGGGATTGGCGTGACTAATGGTGTGGGCGTTGGCGGTGTGGGTGTTGGCGGTGTTGGTGTTGGCGGTGTGGGTGTTGGCGGTGTTGGTGTTGGCGGTGTTGGTGTTGGCGGTGTTGGTGTTGGCGGTGTTGGTGTTGGCGGTGTTGGTGTTGGCGGTGTTAGCGGTGTTGGTGTTGGTGTTGGCGGTGTTGGTGTTGGTGTTAGCGGTGTTGGTGTTGGTGTTGGCGGTGTTGGTGTTGGTGTTAGCGGTGTTGGTGTTAGCGGTGTTGGTGTTGGTGTTGGTGTTGGCGTTGGCGATGTTGGCGTTGGTGTTGGCGTTGGCGATGTTGGCGTTGGTGTTGGCGTTGGTGTTGGCGATGTTGGCGTCGGTGTTGGTGTTGGTGTTGGCGTGTCATTGTCGGTAATGGCGACAGTGACACGCCCGATCGCAATTCCGCTATATTTCCCGTCGGTACTTGTTACGGCGTGACTGATTGTACCTGTGTGAGTACCTTCTACAACTGTGTCGTCCGCCGCAGTCACAGTCACAGTTTGGGCAATATTCCAATTAGTGCTGTCGAAGGTGATGGGGGCGATCGCACTTATTTGATTCCCCCCGTCAAAGCTGACTGTTACCTGCGCTGTTGGCTGCGAATTTAGCTGAAGTGTATAACTTTCCGTTGCACCGCCTTCTGCTGCTGTGGTACTGGTGGGATTAACGGTAACGCCGACTGTATCGCTGTCGCTGTTAGTAACGCTGACATCGGAGGGATTGAAATTGTTGTAATTGCTGTCTGTACTAACAGCAGCCTCAGTAACAATAGTGTAAGCAATATCACCGTCAGCGATATTGTCGCCAACACCTGTCACCGTTACCGTCTGCGCCTGATTCCAGTTATTGGGAGTGAAACTTAAGGTATTAGTAGAAACTGTTCCTTCTGCGGGATTAGAACTGCTTAAAGCTACCGTAACAGGTGCCGTAGGTTGAGTGTTGAGGACAACACTCAAATTAGCCGTACCTCCCGCTTCTGTTGTAGTTAATCCTGCTGTGGGATTAACGGTAATGCCGGCAGTTTCGTTGTCGCTATTCGTAACGCTGACATCGGCAGGATTGAAATTGCTGTAATTGCTGTCTGTACTAACAGCAGCCTCAGTGAAAATAGTGTAAGTTTGAGTGCCGTCAGCAATATTGTCGTCAACGCCTGTTACCGTTACAGTTTGCGGCGCACTCCAATTGGCAGGAGTGAATGTCAGCGAGGGTGTAGAAACTGTTCCCTCGGTAACATTGGAACTGCTTAAGCCAACAGTCACGTTAGCAGTTGGTTCAGAGTTGAGTTGGACAGTAAATGTTGCTGTTCCTCCTGCTTCTGTGGTACTTAATCCGCTATCGGGATTGACTGAAATTCCAGCAGTGTCGTCATTAATAATCGTAGTTGTAGCAGTAGCAGTACCAATTGTCGAACTGCCGCCGGGAAAACCGCCATCAGGCAATGTGACGGGATTAGATAGAGTGACGGTAATAGTTTCGTCTGGTTCAACGCTACCATCACCCAACACATCTAGGGTGACAGTTTTCGATGTTTCGCCAGAGGCAAAATTAATCAGGCCAGTCGTACTTGTTGCGCCAGAAGTGCCGATATTATTGTAATCGCTGCCGTTGGTTGCAGTGCCACCAATTGCATAATTGACAGTACCTCCTGAATCAGTACCGCCACTGCGACTAACAGTAAATATCAGCGGATTTGTGCCGGAGTTGCCTTCAGGAACAGTACCAGCACTAGCACCAACTGTGTAAATAATCGGATCGTTAGCAGGAATTGTTAAGGTAGTTTCAGAGATTGTACCTGCAAACCCTCCCCCTCCCGGACTCGTACCAAAACTCAAGACAACTGCTTCATTCATTTCTGCAAGGTTGTCTGGTTTAATAGTGACAGCTATATTTTGAGTCGAACTGGCACTACCTGCGGGAAAAGTAAGAGTATTAGTAGAAAGAGTATAATCGGCACCTTGAGTCGCTCGTGAGGTGCCAGCAGGAACGGGCAAGACAGTTGCGATCGGTACAATCAAGTCAGTAAAGCGCAAACCGTCTTCGACATTCACAGGAATATTAACAGTCGCATCTGCGTCTCCTTCAAGACTGCTGTACGCAGAATTAGCAAAACTTGCTTTCAATAGCACATTCAACAGAATTGAAACTCTGTTACTGTTGGTATTTGCGACAGCAATATCTGGTCTGGTATCAGAGTTAAAATCTCCAACCGCGATCGCGCTCGGATTCGTTCCCCCAGTATTATAATTAAACGGCCCGTTAAACGTTCCTTGACCGGTGCCAGTTAAAATTGAAACATCATTAGAACTGACGTTCGCTACAGCTAAATCGGGTTGACCGTCAGCGTTGAAATCACCAACGGCAATATCATCAGGATCTACCCCAACATTAAAGTTAGCAGGATTGCTAAAAGTGCCTTGGCCTGTCCCTGATAAAATTGATACGTTCTGACTGCCTGTATTGGCTACAGCCAGATCGGATCTGCCGTCAGCGTTAAAATCTCCAACTGCGATCGCGCTGGGACTTGTGCCGACATTCAAGTTGGTTCGATTGCCAAAAGTGCCTTGACCCGTACCGAAAAAAATAGAAACGCTGTTAGCGGGACTCCTGTTAGTGGCAACAACATCGAGATTGTTGTCGCCGTTAAAATCTCCGATCGCGATCGCTAAAGGGTTGGTTGCAGTCCCCACATTGTTAAAATCACCAAAAGTTCCTTGACCATTGCCTAAAGCAATAGAAACTTGGTTGTCTTCGGCCACAACTAAGTCAGCCAAGCCGTCTTGATTAAAATCTCCCGCAGCGATCGCCTGTTTAGTGATGCCGGGACCAAAGTTGTTAGGATTGCTAAAGTTGCCTTGCCCTGTTCCTAAAAAGACATAAGCCCCTCCTCCTATATCGCCGCCAATTGCTACCGAGACAGCTAAATCGGGAAGCGAATCCCCATTAAAATTGCCCGCCACAATACCGCTGGGAGATCCTGCACTCCCCAAGGTCAAGTTAGTAGCAGTTCCAAAATTACCTTGACCTGTTCCCAACAAGATCGACACACTGTCAGAATTTCTGTTAGCTACTGCTAAATCGAGAAGGCCATCTCCGTTAAAGTCCTGGCTAACAATAGCTGTAGGGCTATTTCCTGTTGTCAAGCCAGTAGGTGTTTGTTTAAACGTATTGAGAACGTGGCCGTAAGCTGCGATCGCTTCTGGCCCAAATGCAATGCCAGCTTTGATTGTCCCCGCTGTCACTGCCAATTCCCAGTCGCCGCCGCCTTGTGCACAACCTGTCAGATTCTCAGAAGCAGCAACACTTGCCCCTGTTAGTTGACTCAAACGCTGTACCAATGCTTTGCCTATATTTCCTCGGCCAACATTACAGCCGTAGAGGAGAATTTCGGCATTTGGTGTCAGGGATTGCGCCCATGCTTGGACTGCTGCTACGCAATTACCCGCACGATATCTCAAATTTTTCCAACTCAATTCAACGTTCCCCAGTTGCACGCAACCGGGTTGCCCGTGGGCAATAATGTGAATTACTGAAAATTGCTCTCCCTGCAAAGCTTCGGCAATTTGTTCCAGGCCGTTGCGGTTTGACTCTAATTGAATTACCTCGGTTTCAGGGATAACGCCGTCGATTAAGATTTGAGGGTCGGGGACGGCAGCATCGATAAATGCGATCGCTTTTGTGGAAAGTGGAGTTAGTGAGTTTAACATGACACACCTGGTAAGAATAAAATAGGATATTAGGATACCCTATGACTTATGTTTTTGTTTAGCAGCAATCCAAAAAATATTTGTTTTTCCCACTTTCGTTATCAAAAATTCATATAAGTTTTGAGAACTTAACCAACTATATAATCATTAATTTTTAACGTATCGATGATGTACGGATGCCACTCAATCTTGTTGCATCCAGACAGATAGTCCTGGACGCACTGCGAGACTCAGAAACCAAGTTTTTTACCGAATCAGAGGGCGAGAATGCGTCTTCTCATACATCAAACCCGGTTTCTCAACTCCGATGCGTCCACGACTAATCGAGATAGTCAGGCGGTCTTTAGTATCTCTGCGGAGAGTCAAACAAGGTTTACAAGCAATCCCTCGCTGGTCGCGCCAGCCGAGGGCGCAAGCGAATCGCACCCTATTCCTGAGACGATCGCGTAATATCATCGACGGCCGATCGCCTATATTTATTTACAAGTGCCAGCGGGAAGCTCGCGAGCGTTCAAAAGGCGGGTTAAATCTGCAACAGCGTTCCCAGCGTACAAACGTAAAATACATAAAATGTAATACTTACTGGTATTTTACAGAACAATCATGCACAGACGAGTTTTCCAGATTGCTATTGTACTTTTCCTCCAAGTCGTCCTGGTTCTAGGCGGGTGGGCCCAGCCTGCCGCGGCGCTGACTCCTGAACAGCAGCTATTGAGCGAAGCTTGGCGAATTGTCAATCGCTCTTATGTGGACGACAGCTTCAACTCTCAAAACTGGTGGTCGATTCGCCAAAAAGCTGTCAAGGAACCGCTTAACGACAGACAGCAGACTTACACGGCGATTCAGGGGATGCTGGCGAAACTTGACGACCCGTTCACTCGACTGCTGAAACCCGAACAGTACCGCAGCTTGCAGGTCAACACTTCGGGAGAATTGACGGGTGTGGGGCTGCAAATTGCTATCGACCCCCAGACAAATACCCTGACAGTGGTGGCTCCTTTGGCCGGCTCACCGGCGGATAAAGCTGGCATCCAACCCCTCGATCGCATTCTGAAAATTGACGGCACTCCCACCTCAGAATTGAGCCTAGACGAAGCAGCAACTCGAATGCGCGGCCGCATCGGCACTGCCGTTACCTTGACCTTGGGCCGCGAGGGAAGGGACGCTGCTGAGGACATTGAGCTAGTACGCGATCGCATTGCTCTGAATCCGGTTTACGCCGAATTGCAGTCGGGTTCAGAAAATTTGCCGGTGGGCTACATTCGCTTGAGTCAATTCAGCGCTAACGCCACTGAGGAAGTCGCTCACGCGATCGACCGCTTGGAAAAACAAGGAGCCGCCGCCTACATTCTCGACCTGCGGAACAACCCGGGCGGACTGTTGCAAGCAGGAATTGAAATTGCCCGCTTGTGGCTCGATTCCGGGACGATCGTCTACACGGTGAACAGACAAGGAATTCTCGGCAGTTTTGAAGCCTCTGGACAAGCCCTCACTAATGATCCACTGATTGTTTTGGTGAACAAGGGAACTGCCAGTGCTAGCGAAATTTTGGCGGGTGCGCTGCAAGATAACGGCAGAGCTCAACTGGTAGGAGAAAATACTTTTGGCAAAGGACTGATTCAGTCGCTGTTTGATTTGTCTGACGGTTCTGGGTTGGCCGTGACTGTTGCTAAGTACGAGACACCGAACCATAAAGATATTAACAAGCTGGGGATTGCGCCCGATCGCGTAGTGCCTTTGGAACCTATCGCGCGCGATCAAATCGGCACCGAAGCAGACTTGCAATATCAAGCTGCACTGCAACTACTGAAAGAAAAAACCGTGCTGGCAAAGTCAGTATAAGCCGGAGTTTGAAGTTTTGAGCTTGCAGCAGGCGTCAATACACAGGTCTAAGTCTGTCTGTGCGTTTCCTTCGCAAGGACAGACAACAATGATCCTAAAAACTCTTTAACTCAAAAGTGATATCACGTCCGACAGATTCATCTGTCATTGTTCGCTGTGCGAAGCAATGACATAAAAGAATGATGCACATCGGACGTGATATCCAAACCCAAAACAGCCGTTTCCTTAAGGTTGCGGGGTTGATTCCTCGGCGTCGGGTACCTCGGCTTCTTGCAAAATCACCGGACGCTGCTGCGGGTCACCTTGGTTGCTTTGCTCTTGCATCACAGTTTTAGCAAGACTAGGGTCAAAGTAGCGGTTAAAGTCCGAGCGCGACTGATTTACTCGCCCTTGGGTAAGATTGACTTCAGCTTGGATTTCGTGCAATTTTTCTTGCACCGCCCGGTAGTGAGGCCAAAGCTGAAGCAAAGCAGAAGTGGCACAGACTGAAAGTACCATGTTGACTGCCAACTTGACGCCTGTTTCGGCCGCGAGGGTTTGGTGAGGGTAGGAACGCTGGCGGCTGCTGCTGCGACCTGGAGTAACCCGAGGGGAGTTTTTTACAGGACGCAGTGGGGTAACGGTGGGTTGAATCGCTTGCATAATGTTTTTTCAAATACCTGAGACTGACGTTTTAGAGTTCAACAGAGCAAATTCTGAGCTTAACGCACACTCGCCGCTGTTAGTCAGGGTGCTGACAGCCAAAATTGTTGAGACAAAGGTGACGCCTGAAGACGGAATTTTCCCATAAAAATGCCTGCCCTTGCAGTCTCGTCTTGCTGAACACAAACAATCTACTGCACTGGGGCAGCAATTGTCTGTATCTGTAATGCGAGAGATTTAACTGCTCAGGCAGGCGTTTTGCGGTTCGCAACTGGTGTCTGGAAACTATTTGTACAGTTCAGTTGACAGCCGGAAAGCCAAGATTCCGGGAATCAAAGCAATTACGAGCGCTACGTAGACTTGGGTATCTGTTAAAGACATATTCGCAAAACTCCTTTTCGCGGGGACGAGCTTTCACCAATTTGAGACAAATTGGCGCTTTTGGGAATCATTTGTTACAACTTGCAACACAAATAGTGGGTCCCGGGAGGAGTGGTATAGTGGCGCAGTGGCGCAGTGGCGGAGTTTTTGAGTGTCGGAGGGGGAGAATTTTTCCTTGTTTCCTGGGACTGCTTCCTTCGGACGTTGTTCGGACGATCGCCTCCCACAGAATTACCGCGTTAGGTTAAGATTTAAATGAAGGTGACACTAATGTTAGACAGAGCGGGTAATTTGCGCTGCGCTCTATCCTTGCCAATTTTAGGTGCACAAAATAGTTAATGCTAGATCAATTTCTCGACGCTTCACCCAATTTTGGAGTTGACGGCTTTTTATTATTGTTGGTTTTGGTGGCATTGGAGGCTGTACTTTCGGCTGACAACGCGATCGCCCTGGCGTCTATCTCTAAAGGTTTGGAAGATGCCAAGCAACAGCAACAGGCTCTCAACGTTGGTTTGATAATTGCTTTTGTACTGCGGATCGCCCTAATTTTAACGGCTACTTGGGTGATCCAATACTGGCAGTTTGAACTGCTGGGTGCTCTTTACCTGCTGTGGCTTGTTTTCCAACATTTTACTTCAGAGACCGACTCCGAAGGAGAACATCACGGGCCCCGATTTGCGTCTGTGTGGCAAGCAATTCCCATGATTGCTTTTACGGATTTAGCCTTTTCCTTGGATAGCGTTACTACTGCGATCGCTGTTTCTGATAACACTTTTATCGTCGTAACAGGCGCTACTATTGGAATTATTGCCCTGCGATTCATGGCCGGGTTGTTCATCCGCTGGCTGGATGAATTCGTTCACCTAGAAAGTGCTGGTTACATCACAGTTGGGTTCGTGGGAATGCGGTTGTTGGTGAAAGTAATTAATCCAGATTTAGTTCCTCCGCAATGGCTGCTAGTTTCCAGTATCGTCTTGATGTTTGTCTGGGGATTTTCTAAGCGTACTCCTGAGTCAGTCGAGATTGCAAAATCTCTAGAAATGGCTCTGAATCAGCCGGATTCAGAAGTTGCTGTGCGAGAATCACAAGGACAAAAGTCCGAAAATTAACATACTTTCATTTGAATAAAATTAGCTTAAATCTGTCAAACCAACAAGATTGAAGGCTGGTCAAAATGTGCCAAAGCCTTTCATACCGGTGACGTTAGTCCGGGGATGAAAGGCTTTTATTTTTTGGTAATATTGTTTCTTTCACTAGCAGATCGAACTCATTGGAGTACAATTAAGCCTATGGGAAGACCGTTATCAAAATCAGACTCAGCAATGGTTAGACTGGTGGGATAGCGAGGGGAATTGGTGGCTGAGGGGGTTGGCGGCATATTGGCGATCGATCCGGCTCTGATTTAAGCCTTGCTGGTGGCTGTATTTTTTGAGGAGAGGGAAAGAGGGCGATCGATGGGAAGGAGTTGCAGGCGATCGCATTTCACCTGTCCGGAAAAAATTTAACCTTCCTGTTGAGTGGCTGCAAGTAACCTTTTCTACATAAGACAACGGTTTTAGATTCTTTTTCGGAGAGGTTTATTAGCAATTAGCAATTAGCTATCGCTTAGGCTTACCGACAAAGAAAGCTAAGGGAGAATTATCACCACAAGATAACCGAACTTTAGAACCAATGGGAAAAACATTTTCTGTGGTTGTGAGTGCATATAACTTTTCGCCAGAAGGTGTTTTTAAACAATAACGATTTTCTCTACCTAAAAATTGGCGATCGCAAATCACAACAGCCGAATCTTCATCTAAGAATAAACTTAAATCTTCCTGCCGGATCATCAATTCTCCTTCGGTAGAAGCATCACAAGGAACCTTTACAAATGAATCTCCTTTAACAGCAAAACAACCTACTTCTGTTTCCCAAAAATCCTGCTTTAGCGATGCAGAAACAAAATTAGCTTGCGTCACAAACTCAGCCACAAATCGAGAGGCTGGTTCTTGATAAACTTCCTCTGGAGTGCCAAACTGTTCTAATTTGCCTTGACGCATCACCGCTACCCAATCTGAAATCGAAAGTGCTTCTTCGCGATCGTGAGTGACAAATACACCAGAGGTTCCCGTTGCTTTGAGAATCTCGCGGACTTCCTGACGCAATCTTAACCGTACTTGTACATCTAAATTACTCAACGGTTCATCTAGTAAAATAATCGCAGGTCTAGGGGCTAAAGCACGGGCCAGGGCCACTCGCTGTTGCTGACCCCCCGATAATTCATGGGGATAACGGTTTTCCAATCCTTCTAATCCCACCAACGCTAATGCTTCTGCGACACCTTTCTGAATATTATGCTTTGACTCTTTTCCTTGATGCGTCAAGCCAAAAGCTACATTTTTCGTGACTGTCAAATGGGGGAATAGTGCATAGTCTTGAAACACCATACCAATGTCTCGCTGTTCGGGCGGAACTGACATATTAACACTGGCTACAGTTTTTCCTGCTAAAGCGATCGTCCCTGCTTGTAGCTGTTCAAAACCAGCAATTAACCGCAGCAAAGTTGTTTTCCCACAACCCGATGGCCCCAACAACCCCAGTATATCTCCTTGATGTAAGGTCAGGGTGACAGATGCCACCGCAGGTGATGCTGCTTGGGAATACTGTTTTGTTACACCATCTAAATGCAGAATTATCGGTCGAGCCATTATTGCTATAAATAATCAACAACTTACTATTTTACAATAAACCAGTTTAGTGAGAGATTTTGTCAGAAAGACTTGACAAATGTTTACACCTACTGATAAAATAGCAAGCTAGACTTTTTACTAGCGATGAAAAATTCCCAACAATCACTACAACAAACAGGAATCAGGACAATCCAAGGGCGATCGACCTTACGCAGTTTATCCGCTAGTGGGTGGACACTTGCGGTTATCGCTTTAGCATTGCCGATCGCCATACCAGTTCTCAGTGTCTTATCAAGTATCTTTGTTGAAGCTAAAGATACATGGCAACATTTAACCGATACAGTTTTAACCGGTTATATCGTCAACTCTTTATTGTTAATGATCGGCGTAGGCTTTGGTGTTGTCGTGATTGGCGTAGGATGTGCGTGGCTAGTAACAATGTGTCGCTTTCGGGCCAGCCGCGTATTTGAATGGGCATTACTGTTACCCTTAGCGGCCCCAGCTTATGTTTTAGCTTATACTTATACAGACTTTTTAGAATTTTCAGGTCCAGTTCAAACTGCTTTGCGTTATATTTTTGGCTGGAGTTATGGAGACTATTGGTTTCCTAACGTGCGATCGCTCCCTGGAGCAATCTTAATGCTAATCTTAGTTTTATATCCCTACGTCTACCTATTAACAAGAGTTGCCTTTTTGGAGCAATCCACTTGTACGCTAGAAGCTAGTAGAATACTGGGTTGTAGCCCTTGGCGGAGTTTTATTACAGTTGCCTTACCAATGGCAAGACCAGCAATTATAGCAGGTTTAGCATTGGCTTTGATGGAAACTCTCAACGATTATGGCACTGTTCAGTATTTTGGAGTTGATACATTTACCACAGGTATTTATCGGACTTGGTTTGGCATGGGAGAACGAATTGCAGCCAATCAATTAGCGGCGATGCTATTATTATTTGTTCTGGGTTTAATTTTAGTAGAACGCTGGTCTCGAAGTCGCACTAAATATTATCAAGCTAGCAGCCGGTATCGCCAACTGCAAACTTATCAACTTAAAGGAATTAGGGAAATTCTAGCGGTAATTGCTTGTTTTTTGCCACTGTTTTTTGGTTTTTTATTGCCAGCAGGTCTTTTAGTCAAGTTGACCTTAGCTAATTGGCAACTCACTTTAGATGAACGTTTTTGGATCTTTGCCCGTCATAGTTTAATTTTGGCAACACTGACAGCAATTTTAGCAGTAGTTATTGCCTTGATTATGGCTTATGGCTTACGGTTGTATCCTAATTTAGGAGTGCAGTTTGGAACGAGAGTTGCGGCAATGGGCTATGCTGTACCTGGTTCTGTCATTGCAGTGGGGATTATGGTTCCCATTGGAAAATTTGACAATCTATTTGATAGTTGGATGCGTGAAAACTTCGGAATCTCTACTGGCTTGTTGTTAAGTGGTACGATCGCAGCTTTGGTATTTGCCTATATAGTTCGCTTCCTAGCTGTTTCTTTAAATGCGGTAGAGTCAAGTTTGAGCAAAATTAAGCCTAATTTAGATGATGCGGCGAGAAGTTTGGGTTATAGTCCGATGCAAACTTTAGTTACAGTTCATACACCAATGATGACGGGAGGTTTACTAACTGCCATGATGTTAGTATTCGTTGATGTGATGAAAGAGTTACCTGCTACTATAATTATTAGACCTTTTAATTTTGATACATTGGCTGTGCGAACTTATCAACTTGCCTCAGATGAGCGATTGGCTGAAGCTTCTGGCCCTGCACTCGCAATTGTTTTAGTGGGGATGTTACCGGTTATTTTATTAAGTTGGAAAATTGCGCGATCGCGCAAGTCTTCAACAGAGTTAACGGTTAACAGTTAACCGTTAACCGTTAACATTATCCCTTTACCAATCAAGATGATTAATAAAAATTCACCAATGTTTACCCGCACTACTGGCACAATCTTCTTCTTACTACTTACTGTTTTTGTCACCTTTGGATGTCAAAAACAAGTGGCAGGTCCCCTCGAAACATTACAAAAAACTAAGCAATGTCCAGGATGTGACCTGACTGATACCAAGTTAAGTGACATTGATTTAACAAGCGCTAATCTTAATGGTGCTAAGTTGGAAGGCGCTGTGCTAGAAAAAATCAAACTTAATGAAGCCTTACTCGATAGCGTCAATCTCAAAGGTGCAAATTTAAAAGGTGCTTCTCTGGAAAAAGCAGGTTTATTTTCTGCGGATCTCACAAATGCTGATTTGAGTAATGCAAATCTCAAGGGGGCTTTTTTGCGAGGGGCAAAACTGAATAATGCCAATCTCAGTAATGCCGATTTAAGTGAAACTGACTTAAATAGTGCTGATTTGACTGGGGCAAACCTGAAAGGGGCAAATCTGAAAGGTGCTATAATGCCGGATGGTAAAATTAAAAATTAAAGTTGATGGGATTCGGCGGTTGAAACCGCCGAATCACAAAGAGTAGCTTTTTGTTCAAAAAGCCTCTATTTCCATCCTGCCCGATCGGCAATCTTTAAAGCTTCGGGGTTATTTTTCCCAAACACATCAGGGTTGAGAGGGTCAGATTTGAATGTACCAAAACTGGCAACCGTAGGATCGATCGCCACATTTGAAATCACAGGGTATTCGTAATTACCCCTAGCAAAAATTTGTTGCGCTTCGCGACTGGCTAAGTGTTCCAAGAATTTGATCGCGCCTGCTTTGTTACGCGAGGTTTTGACTACACCGGCACCACAAATATTGACATGAGTACCTCGATCGCGCTGGTTCGGGAAAAATACACCTACTTTCGCCGCGATCGCTTGTTCTGCTGGATCTTTCGATTTCATTAAGCGAGCTACATAATAGGTATTAACAATGGCAATATCGCCTACCCCATCAGCAACCGCCTTGATTTGCGCTGTATCATTTCCCTCTGGAGGACGCGCAAAATTAGCCACCAATCCTCGCGCCCAAGCTTCTGTTTTTTGAGCTCCATGAGCCGCTAACATAGCCCCAACCAGAGACTGATTATAGATATTAGTGGACGATCGCACTAAAACTTTGCCTTTCCACCGAGGTTCTGTCAGCGCCTCATAGGTTGACAACAGGGAAGGGTTCACCTTGCTTTTGTTATAAACAATCACCCGTGCCCGACGCGATAGACCAAACCAGAAACCTTGAGGATCTCGCAAACTTGCTGGAATTGCCGATGTCAGCACTTGTGAAGACACAGGTTGCAGAATACCTGCTTGTTTTGCCCGCCACAAACGCCCACCATCCACCGTGATGAAAACATCAGCAGGGCTATTTGCACCTTCACTTTTGAGCCGTTCAATTAGTTGGTCAGCCTCCGCTTCAACGAGGTTAACCTTGAGCCCAGTTTTTTTGGTGAAGCTTTGGTACAACTCATTATCAGTGTCGTAGTGACGTGCTGAATAAAGGTTGAGAGTGCCGGTTTGGGCTGCGACAGGGGCTTTTTTGCTTAGTTCCCCCACTGCCACGACAGCCATTGCTGTACCGCTGGCAAGAAAAATACGCCGAGAAATGCTCATTGTTCTATAATAATAGATTTTTTCATCTGGTAATTGACACGATGGTGTATCTACAGCCATCTATAGTCATTGCTATACTATATTAATGCAAGTAATTCTTATTTGATGATCGAGAGCCTAAGTATTTTAGGGGTGACGCACCCGTGGTCAGAAATCCCGTCTCGACTTCGCTCAACAGGCAATTTTTTTACGAAAAGACTTTGTTATAGCCCGCCGATTAGGTAAGAAATTTGGCGTTGCTCAATTTGAGGATGATTGTAGGGTGTGCCGCCTGCTGTGAAAATACACGGCTTCGGGCTGATGGGGCGATCCACAAAAAAAATCAAAATCATGCTGTTATTACGCAACGCCAAAAAATTTGCTTATGAAGGTCTTGATGCGTCCAGGACTGTATTTATGACGTAACCGTTCAGGGGGGGTAGAAGAGAAATAGTCCAAAAAGGGGAGAAAATCTGATAAATTAAGTGACATGGAAGAAAAGCGCGTCAACCACTTAGAGCAGATATCGCCAGAAGATTGGGGAAAGACTCCAACCAGTGTCAAAAAACTGGTGGAGGCAATGGCGCAGCAAATAGAACAACAGGAAAAGAAACTAACCGAAGTCCTGACAGTTCAAGACCAGCTCCACCAAAAAAATTAATCGGACATCAGAAAACTCATCATCACCACCATCTTGCGGCCCACCGGGATTTGGAAAAAAGCCGCAAAAGACAAAAAGCGGTAAAAAGCGAGGGGGGCAGCCTGGTCATAAAGGAAATAGCCGGGACTTATACCCCATAGAAGAATGTAGCGAAGTAATCGAGCATCATTCACAAGAATGCAGTAATTGTGGAGCCACCCTGACTGGAGTTGATACAAACCCCTATCGTCACCAGATAGTAGAAATTCCACCCATCAGTCCCATAGTCATCGAGCATCGTTTGCATCAATTGACCTGTAGCGGATGTGGCACAAAGACTCGTGCCAGATTAGCATTCGACGTGAACCCAAGTGGTTACGGAGTCACAGTAGTGGCTCTAGTAGCAGTATTGAGTGGAGTGTACCGCAACAGTCAAAGAATGGTACAAAGTGCCATGCAAGAAGTATTTGGGATTTCAATATCATTGGGAACAGTCAACAGACGGAGACTGGAAGCAAGTAACGCCGTGGCAATCTGTGTAGATGAAGCCAAAGATTATATTCAAAACGCCAACGTCGTCGGAGCCGATGAAACCAGCTTTAATCAAGGAAATATTGATGGTAGTAATCCTGAACAAAGAAAAGCACAGGTTATGGGTTGCAGTCACCCCCCTAGTCACATTTTTTGAAATCGCCCTCACCCGTTGTACTCAAGAGGCAAAGAATTTATGGGGTGAAAACTTCAGGGGAATTTTGAACTCTGACCGACACGGTGCTTACAACTGGGTAGACTTGGAACGTCGTCAATTGTGTTGGGCGCATCTGCGACGGGAATTTATTAAAATATCGGAACGGACTGGAGTCTCGGCAGAATTGGGAACTGCACTGGTGAAACAGCAACAGAAGTTGTTTGAACTTTGGCATCTCCGTCAGAGATGGTACTTTATCTAGTGGTGATTTTGGTGAGTTGGTTCAGGAGATTCGCTCATCTATTACAGCCACTTTACTCGAAGCTGACATATACCAAATCACATCGCGGGACAAAACTCCCGAGTGCAAAAACAGTTCGCACTTGTCGTCAACTGCTCAAAGTTGAGCAGGCAATGTGGTTGTTTGTTACCACTGCGGGTGTCGAACCCACTAATAATGCCGCCGAACGCGCCCCACGTCCTGCCGTGCTCTGGCGACGTACCAGTTTTGGTTCTCAAACTCAAGCTGGTAGTGTTTTTGTAGCTCGGATGCTTACTGTGGTGACAACCCTGAAGTCTCAAAAGCGGAATGTTTTGGAGTTTATGACTCAGGCTGTTGTTGCTACTCGTGGTGGTACAGCCACTCCTTCTTTGCTTCCTGACGCTAATAATTGTTCTGATGATTCTGACTTGTTGACGGCTGCCTAATTTTATTCTTTGATTTTGGGGGTGGTTTTTTGTCTTCTTTATACCCCCTGAACGCTTACCTTTCTCAAGACTCCTCAACGAGTAGCTGCGCTAGCAATGTTAATGGGTTTGTGTTTGCTGGTTTATAGTTTAGGTCAACGTTCCCTCCGTCACGCTCTCGATCGGGCTCAACAAACCATTGATAATCAAGTAGGTAAGCCTACGACCAAACCAACTTGCTCGGTGGGTGTTTCAATCAGGGTAAGAGCATCTTAATTAAGCTTGACACAAAGGCTCAGAAGAACCTAACATATGATCGGCGAAACAAGAACTCAGAACAAGAAACATATAATCATTATTCATAGCTGCCCGTTTCATTTTTTGTCTGAGACTACGTTGACAAGTTTGTTCGCGACTGAGAGCATTAAGCGCGATGCGTCTGATCAGAGCAATATTCCGAGGACTGTGACCGGAACGAATTCTACAAGCGTCCTCACCAAAAGTACAATCGAGTGTCCAATGAGCCTGATTTTCAATACTCCAATGTGTGCGGATTGCTTGACCTAAAAGTTCGGCATCATGTTCTAAAGAAGTCAGATAAAAAAGAACCTCACTTGTGGTTTTATTCCAAAGATGACGGACACGGACAACCATGACGACACTTTTGAGTCCCGCCCAAATTCGGGGCTGATAAAGTTCGCCAATAGCGGCAATTGGTACAGCCCAAACTTGGCGCTCTTCTATCCGATGATGTGCTGAATTAATCTTTTTGTCGTAGCTAATATCAACAGATTTAAAATCCTGTATAGCCGATTCTTCAAACCATTTTGTAACTTGAGAGTATAAAGTCGGATGGTTAGCTTTAAGTGCCAGTACATAATCCGCCTTTTTCTCAATAATCTTTTGGGCAATTTCAGTTTGTGTCCCCATAGCATCAATAGTGATAATAGAACCTGTGATATCTAGCAACTCTAACAATGCGGGAATGGCAGTAATTTCATTGGATTTATCTTCAACCTTCATCTGGGCAAGAACTAGGCGTTGCTCGCTAGCCCATGCACTAACAACATGGAGTGCTGATTGACCTCGCTTGCGGTCATAAGAACCTCTAATTGTCTTACCATCTATGGGAATAACTTCGCCCCCCATTGAATTAACTAAGGTTTCTACCCAACCAAAAAAGCATTGATGCAAGGCCTCTGGAGCGATGAACTGAAATACCCTACGAAATGTATCAGCAGAAGGGATACCGTTCGGTAATTCCAAAAACTCTTCTAACCATGTTTGTTTGCTGACACCATAATTTTCGATGTCTTCCCAGCCTTGCGCCCCCGCAATTATTGCTAAAATTGCAATCACTAAGATATCGGTGAGTTGATGTTTTTTAGTTCGTTCTATTCGATGGTCTTTGAGTTCTCCAAAGTGCTTTAATAGACTCCGTTGGATATCTCTCATTTCTGGCACATCTTTCTTCAAAGTCTGAGCGTGAGAATTTTTATTAGCATCAGCAGGTTTAATTTGAAAACCCTGAGACATTTTAGTATTCCTTGGTAATTTTTGGGAGAGCCTAGCTGTTTTTAGCCCCAAGGGCGGGCGAACTTATTAACAAACAAGTATAACTCATACTAAATCTAGATATTGTCACCTGCCTTTTACCATAAGTGAAGTAATTTTTCAAGTACACTTTATACAAAATTAGATGCTCTTACCCTGGTGTTTCAATGTTTCATGTCAATTCATTTGTTGACAATTAATGGTGTCAAGCACATTACCAATCTGACGCAAGAACGATTGTGGATTATCCAATTCTTTGGCGCTCCTTGCCGTAAATATTATCTTCTCTCTTGAGCTCCTGTGCCATCTAAATTGCAAAAATTCCCGGACGATCGTGCTACTTGCGGAATGTGGGTTGTAATTCTTTAATGATTTTTTGCAGCCCCAACATCATTTCTACCAGTTCAGTTTGGCTCAACTGCTCTATTTCGGTTTTTCCTTCGGTTTTTTCCTTCTATTTTTTCCTTCTGTCTGGTGACTGCGGGCCTTTTCATTTGTTTATCTTTTGACCTGAATCCTTACCTCACAATTAACGCATTTTGGTTTTCAATCGTGTTATAGAATCTCATTTTAACTGGCATGACTATTTAACTCACGCCCTAGCCTCCATTTTTAGCAATGGACAACCCCTGGTAATGCTTCGTTACACAATCCTCTAAGCGTTTATACTCATTATTGTCTCGAAAGACGGACTTTGAGCTACTCAATTCGCGTATGTACCAGTTGAGAGTGCGGAATGTGGGTTTTAACCATTGACGAGCCAGGTAAAGTTCGTCAGCTAGAACACTGACTCTACATGGAAAACGCTTATTTATGCTCCGCACCCTACTATCCCCCTTTAAATGCCGAACAGCTTATATCGAGTGTACTTACGTAAATCCTGTTGTTAATAAATGTTACAAATAGGCTCGTTTATGAAGGAGCGGTAGTTTTATGTGAGATTTTAATAAGAGAGACCAGGTTACCGCTCGGAGCAAAGTATTTCTGTCTGACAGTAAATTGTTGACAAAACGCGAGCGTGCCAGCGTAACTAATTATACGACACTTACAAGTAAATTATTACTCAACCATACCTTCTATCACAGAAAGTTATTTCACTATGGCTACACAATATACCTCTATCTGTATTCATAACTTATTTGAAATCCAAGTAAATAAAAATCCGTTAAATGTTGCTGTAACTTTTGAAAAAGAGCACTTAACCTACCAAGAATTAAATGAACGTTCTAACCAGTTGGCACACTATCTAAAAAGTTTGGGCGTGCGAGCGGAAGTGATGGTAGGAATCTGTTTAGAGAGAACAATCAATACTGTTATTGGACTTTTAGGTATTTTAAAAGCTGGTGGCTGTTATATACCATTAGACCCAGCCTATCCCCAAGAACGTCTCGCTTATATAGTAGAAAATTCCCAACCACTAATATTATTAACTCAGCAAAGTTTATTGGCAATTTGTCATAATATTCTTCCAGATCAACAATCAAATCTTGAAAATCAACAAACTATCATCGTTAGTATTGATAGTGACTGGGAAAAAATCGCTCAATGCAGTCAAGAAAATCCTGACAGCACATTAACCTCAAGAAATTTGGCATATACAATTTATACTTCCGGCTCTACAGGTAAACCCAAAGGAGTGCAAATTGAACATCAATCCGTTGTCAATTTTTTAATTTCTATGATTCAAGAACCGGGAATAACGGAAACCGATAGACTTTTAGCAGTAACAACTATATCATTTGATATCGCAGCTTTAGAAATCTACTTACCATTGAGTGTAGGAGCAAATGTAATTTTAGTAAGTCAAGAAAATTCTACCTACGGACCGAAGTTAATCGAACAAATAGAGGAAACAAAAGCCACCATCATCCAAGCTACTCCGGCTACTTGGCAAATGCTTCTAACATCTGAATGGAAAGGCAATAAACAATTAAAACTTCTGTGCGGTGGTGAAGCACTTAACCAAAAACTAGCATCTCAATTACTGGAAAAAGTAGCTAGTCTGTGGAATATGTATGGACCAACGGAAACAACGATTTGGTCAACGGTTTACCAAGTAACATCAGCTACCGAAAAAATACCTATTGGTAAACCCATTGCTAATACTCAAATTTACATTTTAGATCGGCATTTACGGCGTTTAACAGACCCACTTACTCCTGTACCTTTTGGTGAAATAGGAGAATTAAGTATTGGTGGCGAGGGTTTAGCTAGAGGTTATCTCAATCAGCCTGAATTAACACAACAAAAATTTGTTCCGAACTCTTTAAGTAATCAACCTGGATCGCGTCTTTACAAAACGGGAGATTTAGTTCGTTATCTTCCCGATGGAAATATTGAATATATAGGACGTATAGATAACCAAGTAAAAATTAGAGGATTTCGCATCGAGGTGGGAGAAATTGAAACCCTACTTCATGAACATTTTTTAGTAAAAGAAGCTGTAGTCAATGCGCGGGAAGAAAATAATGGTGAAAAACGCCTTGTAGCATATATTATTCCGAATCAAGATACTGAAAAGACAAATATTTCCGACACTGAGACTGATGCTCATCGTTCCCAAACTGAACAATGGCAAAAAATCTGGAATGATGCTTACAGTCAATCTAATCCTGAAGAAGATCCCACTTTTAATATTAGTGGTTGGAATAATAGCTATACAGGTTTACCAGTACATCCAACAGAAGTAAAAGAATGGGTTGAACATACAGTTAAGCGGATTCTTTCCTTAAAACCCAACCGTGTTTTAGAAATTGGTTGTGGGACAGGGATGTTACTATTTCGCATAGCTCCTCAGTGCGATCGTTATTGTGGAACCGACATTACAAAAGCATCAGTACATTATATTGAAGAACAATTAAATAAACAAGGGCAAGATTGGTCAAAAGTCAGCCTTTATCAAACATCAGCGGACAATTTAGAAATATTAGCAAATCAATCTTTTGATTCTGTAGTTATTAACTCAGTTATTCAATATTTTCCCAGCATTAATTATCTAGTCAAAGTATTAGAAGAGCTTGTGCATAAGGTAGAGTCAGGGGGTTTTATTTTTGTGGGCGATGTACGCTCTCTCCCCTTATTAGAAACCTTCCATACTTCTGTGCAGTTATATCAAGCTCCCTCGTCTTTATCAACCAAACAACTAAAACAACGTATTCAAAAACGATTAAATCAAGAACAAGGATTAGTAATAGACCCTGATTTTTTTCGGGCTATTAAACAACATTTACCCCAAATTACTGATGTTGAAATTCGGCTCAAGCGAGGACGCTATCATAATGAATTAGTACGTTTTCGTTATGATGTAATTTTGCGTGTGGGAACTCCCAAAACAAATATAGAACATTCGTGGTTAGATTGGCAACAAGAGAGTTTTACTTTAGAGAAATTAAGTCAAATATTAGCAGAAATAAATCCTCACACTTTAGGAATCCGTAACATTCCTAATGCCAGAATTTTTGCTGATGTAACCGCTCAAGAAATATTAGCTCAGAAAGATTGTCCTGATACTGTGGCACAATTGAAAGAATTAGTAGAAAAAGCTAGTCAAAATGTAGTAGAACCTGAAGATATTTGCGAGTTAAGTGAAAAATTCTCCTATATCGTTAATATTAACTGGTCGCAAGATCAAGCCAATGGTTGTTATGATGTAATCTTCAAGCATGAAGAAGCAATCTTCACCGATACACCGGACAACGATCGCAAAATATCATCCCCTGTCTTCTTAAAACCTTGGTTGGTTTATGCTAATAATCCTGTAACGGAAAACTTCACACCGCAGCTAGTTCCACAATTACGCAGTTTTCTGAAACAAAAGTTAGCTGACTATATGATTCCTTCTAATTTTGTCATAATGGAGAGTTTCCCTTTAACTCCTAATGGTAAAATCGATCGCCGTTCCCTTCCAGCACCTACTCATAACCGACCAGTTTTAGAGTCACCTTTTGTTCCTCCTCACAATACGATTCATGAAGAATTAGCTGAAATTTGGTCAGAGGTGTTAGAAATTGAACCCGTGGGTATTTATGATAATTTCTTTGAACTGGGAGGACACTCACTATTAACGGCTCAAATTTTTCACAAAATTCATGAGGTTTTCCAGTTGGATTTATCCCTGCTTTCCTTCTTTGAGAATCCGACAATTAGTGGATTAGCTGAAACCATTGAAAATTTACGTCAGGGTAATCAACAGAATCAACAGATAGGCCAAATCGTAGATTTATCAACAGAAGTTGTTTTAGATGAAATGATTAAGCCATCAGTAAATTTAATCCAACCCTCGGCCACTCCTACTAATATTTTATTAACCGGATCAACTGGGTTTTTAGGTGCGTTTTTGCTACAACAACTGTTAGAGCAAACTAAAGCCAACATTTATTGTTTAGTTAGAGCCGTTAATTTTGAAGAAGGTAAACAGAAAATTGCTGAAAATTGGCAAAAATATTTGATAAGAAATGAGGGTTTTACAGACCGTGTAATTCCCGTTTTAGGGGATTTATCTCAGCCTCTTTTGGGACTCACTCAATCAGAATTTAATAATTTAGCAACAGTAATAGATGTAATTTATCATAATGGAGCATTTGTTAATCTGTTTTATCCTTATTCCTATCTAAAATCAGTTAATGTTTTAGGTACTCAAGAAATACTCAGATTAGCTGTTAAAACCCAGCTTAAACCCGTACATTATATTTCTACTCTGGCTATTTTTGAATCGGATTTTTATGCCGGAATGAAAGACATTAAAGAAAATGATCCTTTAGAAAAAACTGAGGGTATGAATGATGGTTATGCACAAAGTAAGTGGGTAGCAGAAAAGTTAGTAAAACTTGCTTTAGATCGTGGTATTCCTGTGAGTATTTATCGTCCAGGACAGATTTCAGGACATAGTAAAACAGGTGCAAGCAATACTAATGATTTAATGTGTCGTTTGTTCAAGGCTTTTGTTTTACTAGGAAATGCTCCTCAGATGGATTGGATAATGGATCTCGCACCTGTGGATTATGTGAGTAGTGCGATTATTCATTTATCCCAACAAAAAGAATCTATTGGCAAGACTTTTCACTTAGTCAATGCTCAATCTTTATCCCTGAGTAATTTAATTGAAGAAATTAAAGCTTTGGGTTATTCTATTCAACAAATTTCTTATCTTGATTGGCAAAAAGAATTTCGGGAAGTAGCCAATCATTCAGTTGATAATTTTCTGAGTCCTTTATTACCAATGGTGACTGAAAAGATACCTGGAAAAGATGTGACATATTTAGAAACTTCTTCGATGACATCTCAATCATTTGATTGTGAAAATACAATTAAAGGATTAGATACAACCTCTTTGATTTGTCCCGCTGTGGATCAACAATTAATTGCTACATACTTTGATTATTTTCATCAAAGTGGTTTTCTAGTTAAAGAATAGTTATCTAATAAACAAACTATGAATTTATTTGAAAACCAGAAAAATATTTTGCAAATACTTACAAGTATTTGTCAAGATTTTAATCTGGGAAGCTACATAAGTAGCACGGTAGTAAATGTGGGATATGAAGACTTGAATTATATTTTAGAATCATCCAGCGGTAAATATTTTGTAAAAATTTTTCAAAATAGAGCTAAGGAAGATATAAATAGATTAATTAGTTATATTCTAAAAGCCATACAAGGAGGGGTACACCATCCTAAATTCTACGAAGGAAATCAAGGATATTTGTATAATAAAGATGATTTAAGTCTTTGTGTGCTTGAATATGTAAATGGAAAGAGTTTTTACGATTTAAACTTAAAACCATCTTTTGATGAGCTGAGGTTTCTTGCCCAACAATCAGCCTTGATTCATCAAATGGATTTAAAACCTATGCCAACTTATAACCAATGGGCATTAGTAAATTTTGTTAATGAATATAATACAAAAAAATCTTATTTAAAAAAAGACGATATTAAGTTTATAAAACCATTATATAAAATATTTGGTCAAATAAATTTTGAAAAATTGCCCCATACATTTGTACATGGGGATATTGTTGCTACCAATGTATTAAAAGATAAGAATAATAAAATTTATATTATTGATTTTGGTGTTTCCAATTATTACCCTCGCATCATTGATTTGGCAGTCATTATGTCTAATTTATGCCTAGTAGAAGATAAAAATGAAACTATTTATCGTGCAAATATTTTAATAGAAGAATATCAAAAATATACAAAGCTTTCTGATGAGGAGATTGGCTTACTTCCAATTTTTACTAGAGCGGCAAACGCCTTACATATTTTAGGTGTTAATTATGAAGAAACTAAAAATTCTACTAGCAAACATTCTAAGGAAAATACATATTGGCTAAATCAAGGAAGGCTTGGACTTAGGCAATATATGGAGTAAACAAAATATTATGTGGATAATATTAGCTTTAAGTGCAATGTTAATGTGGGGGGTTTCGGATGTACTATATAAAGCATCAATGAAGGAAGAATCAAGGTTTACTATATATGTAGCCAATTCTATAATTTATGGTTTGTTTGGGATAATATATGCTCATATTACAACTTTTGATTTTAAATTTGTGTTTGATTTTAATGTATTTTTAATGATACTGCCATTAGGCATGATTCGATTAATATCTACATCGTTTTACACAAAAGCAATGACTTACACCTATTCATCTATTGCTAGTCCAATAATGAGTAGCACTACTGTGTTAACTACCCCACTTGGTATTATTTTTTTAAATGAAAAATTGACTCTACCTCAATTAATTTGCGTAATTATTTTGGGATCATGTATTGTATCTATAGCCTTAATAAAAAAGAACAGTCATACTGAAAATAACAATTTGCATCATTTTAGAGGCGTACTATTTTCAATTTATTATCTTCTCTCTGTGAGTACAATGTATTTTTTTGCGAAGCTTTATGTTAATACATATAATTCGCGCATTCTTGTATACTATTACAGTATCGGTGCTATTGGTTCGATGATAATTTTTTTGATATTTACTGGAAAATGGAGAAATGTCCAACCATCTACCGTAAAGAATAAAATAAAAGCCTTGCTCGCCATAGGAACAAATATGGGAGGATATATTTTGTATGTTTCTGCATTAGAAATAAACAGTATTTCAACAGTACAACCCATTGTATTTTCTTATTCGATTGTTGTATTAATACTTTCAAAACTTTTTTTAAAAGAACATTTATCGTTAAAACAAAATATCATTATGGTGATTATGATTGCTTGTATTACAGTGTTAAGTAGTCGGACATAATTAAAATACACCATTTCATTCAGTACACTATTAAATTACACTATGTTATTGAGAGAGGAACGCACTCAAGAAAAGCAATCTCAATCGTTTCAACTTTTGCTTTGTTGAGAGTAACTGGAGTTTAGACTAAAAAAGAGAGAACGGTGGCAAAAGAAAAACTTGAGCCACCGTTAAGGAGAGAATGAGGGTGAAAAATAAAACCCATCCACTCTCTAAATGAACAGTGAACGATTAAAGGACTTTCGTCAAGCAGCATACGAGTTATTGGTGCGAGCGAAGGATGCAACATTCGAGCTGATAGATGCAGTGATGACCACCAGGAATGCGTCATGTTTAGCGGAATTTTCGCGAGCGTCCGTTATTCAGTCGTCAATGGTCAAGCATATACGAAGCCTTACAAGACAGTAGGCCAGACCGGAGAAAACTAATGGAGTTGTATATTAAGCAATTAGAGCAGGAAGCACCTGCAATGGAACATATGTTAGTAGCAATCGACCATACCGCATGGGGGAGACCAGATGCTAAAACATTAAAAGACAGAACCCATGAATATCAGGGGGGCGTAATTATTGGACAAGGATACAGCACAATTGCGTGGATACCCGAAGCAGAAGGAAGTTGGGCACTACCGTTGCTGCACGAACGGATGAGCAGTGCAGAATCCCCAATACAAAAAGCGGCAACACAACTGAAGCTAGTCTGCCAACAGAGCGTCAATCCAGTATTAGCAGTTTTAGACGCCCGAATATGGCAATGCAAGTTGGGTACTAGCGATAGCAGATATTGAAGCTGATTGTTTAATGAGAGTCCGAAGCAATGCCTGCTTGTGGTCAGCACCACCAGCCTATAGTGGTCGCGGCAGACCACGGAAACACGGGTTCAAAATCAAGCTCAACGACCCAACCACATGGCTCGAAGCGGATACTGTGATTGAAATTGACGAACATCCGCAGTTGGGACAAGTCCGAGTTAGGCAATGGCTTGACTTACATTTTTATCGTGCAGCAGGACAGAGAGTCAATTTAATCCTTGTGGAAAGAATGAATCTCATGTCAAGCGGTCAGCCGTTTCCACCCTTGTGGTTGGCTTGGGTCGGAGAGCGCACTCTACCCTTAGAAACTGTTTGGTTTAAGTATTTACGACGTTTTGGAGTGGATCATTGGTATAGATTTGCATTCGCAACGATTACATTGGACATTACCTAACTTAAGAACTCCCGAACAATCAGAGCGGTGGAGCGATTTAATGCCGTTGATGAGTTGGCAACTCTGGCTGGCTAAGGACTTATACCAATTTCCTAAAGTTCTGCTACAGATAAGGCATCTAAAATGAATTGCCATCCCGTCAAAGAAGCAATGAC
>NZ_JAUBUE010000060.1:0-31416 GCF_036705305.1 Microcoleus sp. B3-D7
GCGCCTGCATTTTCGATGGCGATTTTCATCAATCTTTCCAGTAGCTTACTCAAAACTATTTCACCTGAAATTGCTTGAGAAGCTTTCATTACTGTGGCTAAATCTAGCGTTTCTCCCAAATTGGTGCTAGTGCTATTAGGCGCATTGGTTGTTGTGTTAACGTTCGTTTGAGTTGTTGTCTTGGCTGAGGTTCTAGCTAGGAATTGGGGGTATTTTTCTTCTAAATGCTTAACTTTAGCTACAGCGCCCCAAGCTTGGTAGCTATAATGAGCCTTTTGCATATAAACTTGGGCGATCGTTTCTTTGCCCCATGACAAGTAAAATTTGGCTGCCAGTTCGTGAGCGAGTGCTTCTTCGTTGATATACTGGTTTTCTTTAGCCAGAGCGATCGCTTTCTCGTACATTTCCATTGCCTCGATTTTTCCCCCTAAAACCCGATACCGTTCTGCCTCTACTAGATAGAACTTGTGCAAATAATTCATTGGGCCATGATGCGCCCATTTCTGCATTTTCTCTTGATTAGCTTGTACTCTGTCAATAATGCCCTGTTGCTCTGACTGTGGAGTATCAGAATACACGGCCAACCGCACCAAAGAATCGTAAAAATGGAAGATAGGAATAACGGGCAATCCTACCATTGCATCTAAACACTTCTCTGCTAGAGCAGTATTTTCAATGCCTTCTGAGTAATTTTCAAACAAATAACAAAGGTAAATTTTGTTCAAATATATGTATGCAACTGCCGATTTGTCCTTGGCCTGCTGGTATAATGGCAACTTCAGCTCCTCATCACAGGCTTCACCCTTCAGAATGCAAGGTTTTTCGCTTTTTCCCAACAAATTTAATATAGCTTGCCAATTTATTTCTATATAATTAAGCGCTATTTCTTGCTTGACATTATAAATAGCATCTCTGTTAATTGCTATCCCTCTGTCTAGCAGAGTCAGTTCTTGGCCACTATAGTAAGCTGCACAGGAGGAATGTATTAGACTAAAGCCTGCATATTCTAAATCTCCTGTCTCTATTCCGCTAGAGTAAGCAGACACTAAAGGCTCGCACGTTTCTCTCAGATGCTCTTTCCAATGTCGGGTAAATATATTTACATGGACAAATGTCTTGGCTTTGATTTCTTGAGCATTCAACTTTGACAATAGACTTAAAGCTAATTGACCGAACTGATAACCCGAATCAATATCCTCCACAATTCCACAAAGGAGAAAACCATAATTGGCATAAGCAAAGGGAGAAAGAGAAGCATTACCATATTGGACGGATAAATCTACTTGTTTGCACACCGTCAAGAGCAACAGTTGTGGAGCAGCAATGTATGCAGGAGCAAAGATACTTGATATAAGTCTCATAGCTGCTAGTTTATAGGGATCTGTCATTTGAGGCAGGTCACTTAAATCCTCAATTCGCTTCCCCTTCAAAATTGCCGCCGTTTCCCCCAGTGCTTGCCCAATATCTGACGGGTTTGGCTGAGAGGGAAACTCCACCCCTAACAGCTTTAAAACTTCTAACCCTGTATTAACGGCTTCTAGTAGCTTTTTCTGCGACACGGAAGCTTGAATCTGGACTTCATAGACTTTTATTTTTTCCAATAGGTTTTTGGCACAGTTTTGCACGACCTCAGCTAATTTCTGCATCCGGTCAAAGTCACCACTCAGAAATGCTGCCTCTGCTGCTTCGGTATGTAGTGCTAATGTCAGTCCGTACTGATGAGTCCAGCTAGAATTTGCTAGCAGTCCCAAACCTGCTTGCAAATATTGGGTAGCCGCAGCATGAGCCGTTGCTGCTTTAGCTTTTTGACCTGCGGTTAAATTAAGTTTTGCAATTTCAGTTCGTTCGGATTCATCACTAATGAGTTCAATTCCCAGATTCAAATGATCGACGATCGCAAATATCTCTTCCGCTCGTTTTTCTGGCGAGGTATTTTGCCACAGCAAGCGACCAATTTGTAAGTGAACAATTTTTTTAGAACTTTCCTCAATCAGAGCATAAGCGGCTTGTTGCACGCGATCGTGCAAAAACTTATAAGTAGTAATGACGAGATGAGACTGAACGATTTCTTCTTCTGTTACACCGAGTTCAGAAGTGGCTAAAATTAGTCCATTTTGAATGGCTGGCAATAGCTTTTGAAAGGTTTCAGCGGGAGATTTTTCATGAACAACAGACAGAGTATTTAAGTCAAAACTATTGCCAACGCAAGCGGCTAATTGTAAAATTTGTTGAGTTGAATCTGGCATTTTTCTCAATTTTGCGACCATCAACTCAACAACGTTATCGGTAATCCCTACGGCTTCAATTTCTGAAATATTCCAATCCCAGCTTCTTTGCAATAAATTGAAATTCAGGAGGGTTTCTTCATAGAGAGTTCGGAGAAACTGATTGACAAAAAAAGGATTGCCTTGAGTTTTACCCACGACTAACTCAGCTAGGGGCATGACTGCGCCTCTATCCCTACGCACAGTATCAGCTATCAAGTTAGCAATATGTCCGATATCTAAGGGAGTTAAGGTAATTTGGTTAATAGTAGCCTCTTGCTTTTGCAGCCCCTCCAAAGTCATTATCAGGGGATGTGTGGGGCTCACTTCGTTATCTCGATAAGCACCCATTAGAAATAAATATTTTGTTTCCTCATCTGCCATCATTACTTGCAGCAGTTTCAGAGTAGCGGAGTCAGCCCATTGCAAATCGTCCAGAAAAATGACTAAGGGATGCTCCACAGAGCCAAAGATCCGGATGAATTTTTGAAAGACTAAATTAAAACGGTTTTGCGCTTCTGTAGCCCCTAATTCTTGGACTGGTGGCTGTTTGCCAACGATGAGTTCTATGTCGGGAATGACATCTATAATTATTTGACCGTTATCACCAAAAGCCGCTAAAAGTTTTTCTTTCCAGCTATTGAGTTGGATTTCGCTTTCAGTTAACAGTTGCTTGACTAAGGAGCCAAAAGCTTTAACGAGCGCTGAGTAAGGAATATTGCGTTGAAATTGATCGAATTTTCCGGCAATAAAATAACCCCTTGCCTTAGTTATCGGCTTATAAACTTCTTGCACTAAGGCTGATTTACCAATCCCAGAATAACCCGACACTAACATAATTTCTTTCGTGCCATTGCTGACGCGATTAAACGCGGCTAGCAAGGTTTCTAGTTCTCGTTCTCTCCCGTAGAGTTTTTGGGGAATTTGAAATTTATCCGTAATATCTTTTTGGGCGAGATCAAAATCTGCAATCGTTCCTTTAGCCTGTAGCTGTTCCAGACATTCTTCTAAATCTGCAATGATTCCCCAAGCACTTTGGTATCTTTTTTCAGCAGTTTTTTCTAACAGCTTCATTACTATATCAGAAATTGCTTTAGGAATTCCTGTTTCTGGATTAATTTCATGGGGCGGCACTGCTTGTTTAGCAATATGACAGTGTACTAATTCCATTGCATCGTTGTAATCCCATGGCAGTTGCCCCGTTAGCAGTTCGTAAAAAGTGACTCCTAATGAGTAAAAGTCAGTGCGGTAGTCGATCGCTCGGTTCATTCTGCCTGTTTGTTCCGGCGATATATAGCTGAGAGTGCCTTCTAAAACATTAGGATTTTTTAGGGTAGGATTCTCACGATTTAAAACAGTAGAGATGCCAAAATCTATGATTTGGACTAGCCCTGTTGTCGCATTAATAATAATATTGCTCGGGTTGATATCTTTATGAATAATGTTATGTTGATGAATTTGACCTAAAGCTCGGGTTATTTTAATAGCGATTGACAAAAACTCTTCTAAGGTAAGTTTGTGCTCAGCCAACCACAGCTTTAATGATTCTCCACCACTATCCTCGAAAATGATCGCCAAACTGTTGTGGTATCTTTCTAAGCTGTAGGTTTTCGGTACACTTTCTAGGTTGAGATTGCGTGTAATTTCGTATTCCTGCTTGTATCTGACTAACGAAGCTGGCATCGGATAATCTTGCTTGAGAAATTTGAGAATGACTGGTTGGTTGTCTTGCTTTCTCAATCCTCGGTAAACTAAAGAGTTGTTGGTTTCATGTATTTGGTTGGTAATCTCGTAGCCAGCTAAATTAATCATTTTTGCAGCCTTTTTTAATAATTAATACACATTTTTTTAGCAATTCTCAATTTGTAAGTAGATGTACCCTCTAATATAAAGACTAGCCTGCACTTTAATCAAAATTTAAATTTCAACTAAAAAAATATTAATTTTTACATTTCTTCAAAAAAGTACAAATAAATATTTATGTTAGGAGGGATCTCGCAGCTTCCTCCAAAAGCAGGCAGAACAGAGTGAAGGGATCTCGCCGTTGAGCTTCCTCGGAGATTTGGGCGTTGCATAATTAGAGTATAAATATGGGGAATTACCATGTAATGAAAGCGACTGCAAATCACCCCATATAGCAATCCTTGCAGGAGTCGTAAATTTTGTACCGCACCCCAACCCTCCCCTTATCAAGAGGGGAGAAAGTAAAAAATTTACCAATGATTTAGGATTGCTATACATTACCTAAAATTTCAGGGTATTCCAGTTACTGCACTATTCATAACTTGATTCAGTAACGCCTCTTTTTCCTTCTTCATTCAACATCTCGATTACCAAGGATTGCCAATCATTGTAAAGGCGGCCCAATAATAAGGATGCAAAAGCACTCGATCGCCCCGCGCCGCAATTTCTGGAGGCAAAGTTAGACTCGTAGAAAGCCCTTCGACTCGCAGCATCCCGTCTTGAATCCGCACGCGCCCCTGCAGCATTTCCAATTGCGCGCGCCGCAAAGCCTCCGCTTTAATCATCAAATTGCCACCGCGTCTGGGGGTTCGCAACTGTCGGTAAAACTCCGTCATCAGCCCCAAAGTTCCCTCATCGCTGACTTCCCACAAACTCGCCAAAGCCGATTTAGCACCGCTAGCTACCGCCAAACCCGCAAACCCTAACTCCGCCTCTTCGTCGCCCAAAGCGGTACTGCACGCGCTTAAAACTAACAGATTCACCGGCGGTTCATTCCACCGCAACTGTGGCATTTGATCGAGGCGCAATTTAGTATCCCACAACTGAATGTAAGAATTTTTCGGTTCCCCGGGCTGGAATTCGCTGTGAGTTGCTAAGTGAATGATGCCAAAAGGCCGATTTGCCCGCTGAGCTTGCAAATTTCCGAGAGTAAAATCTTGATTCAAAAATGATTTTCCGCGATCGGGCGGCGCGATCGACTCTAACTCCACCGGTACCGCCGGCAATGGCGCTTTATCTTCAAATACCGACGCCCCCATTGCCAAAATTTCATCATCCGCAATATTGTCGTAGGCGATATCCGTCAAACTCAGACTCGGCATCACGCTAATGCTGTATTTCTCAACTAAAAAGCCTTTGCCGTCGTGAAGGGCCGCCAACGGCACGCTCCGCAAACCTGCTGCCGGAATTACAATTAAATTGTCAATCTTTAAAGCTGTCAATTCTGCGGCAACTGGTGCAATTAACCACCGATAAAGTTTTTGCGCCGTATCCAAATAACTAATGCTGCTTCTTTTGCGGGGATTAGTTATTTCGCTTTGCAAGGCGTCTGCTAGTTGCAACACCTGCCAGCGCGTTGTAGCTGAAATTAAAACGCGCCTCGGTTGAGCGTTAGCTGTTACTAACACTAATTCTAAATGCTCCCCGTTAGGAACATCGGAAACTTCTTTGCCATTTGGCTGCAACCTCTGGATCAACTTATGTTCTAAGGGATGAGGGAGCTGGGATGCGAGGTTGGTTCTCACAGGCAATAGATTAGATAAATCCTGACTTGCCACCACTACAAAATCATTTTCTTTGGCGGCGCCCGCATCCGCTCTGCTGACCCAATTCATATAAATAATGGCAGATTTTATCCCGGTAGTTTGTTCGTTTTTGCGAAGAGTTTCGTAAATAACCGACATATTACTAATCGGTCTTCTTGCGGGCAAGTCAAGATATTTTTCGTACTCGCGAGTAAAGGTTTGTTCAAATTCTAAAACTCCCGAACCTGCCGCATCTAATCTGCGAGAAGGAGCGAAAATATTCTGGCTAGTTGGGGAATGTTTGTATCTACTTTGCGATCGCAATTCTACTTGCAAAGATGCAGGAAGTGACAGCGCAGGATCGGGACTTACGGGGACTACTGGCACTACAGGCTGTGGGGCAATTTGTGGGGCAATTGGTGCGGGAATTGGTGCGGGAATTGGTGCGGGAATTGGTGCGGGAATTGGTGCAGGAGTAGAGGGCGGGCCCGGGGTAACTAGGGAAATCTGATTTGGTAAACTTCCTTGCGTGTAAGTTTGTCCAAAAGAAAAAGTGGGCAAAATGGCGTTCCCCCCGCCAGCATTAATGCTTCCCCGGGTTCCATTATCGATCGCGCCGCCAACTACAAACGGTCGATCGATACCGCCTCCGTGGCGAATTGCGACTGCCCCCGCCCCCGCACCTCCGGCAGTAGAAATACTGGAAAAATTGCCCGATATATCGTTGAAAACACTGTTCGAGCTAAACAAACCGAGGGTTGTCACATCAACGCTGCCACCACTGCCACCAGGACCACCTTGAGCGTTGATAAAGCCCAACTGAATGTTATCAGCCGCGCTCAGGGAAACGCCTCCGCCGTTGCCGTTTGAAGTGCTGCTGGAGTTGAGATCGAGAGCCGAAATGCCCGATGAAGAGGTGACATCAATATTTCCGCCGATCGCCCCCGAAGCGTTCAAAGCTCCCGCAGTTAAAGGCCCAGCATTGGTTTGGAGAGCAATCGCGCCTCCTGTGCCCGCCGATGACGAGTCGATCGCACCTGCTGCAACAGTATTTCCCTCAACCCGAATCCTCCCACCGTTCGAGGTAATATTACCAGTCCGAACCTCGCCGCTTCCTTGCAGGTTCACGCTGCCGCCATCCGTCCTTAAATTACCCTCTAAGAGGACATTTTCTGCCTTGATATCGGCTCCCAAAGCGGCCGTGCTGTCCCCCCCGAACGTAGCGGAATCTCGCGCGTTAACGCTCAAACTGCGCGCTGTAATTGTGGAAGCAGCAGTCACGCTAGCAGCGTCAGCCGAGAGCAGGCCCAACCTCTGAGTTTGACCGACTAGGCCCTCAAAAGTAATGTTGCCGCCAGCGCGCAGCGTCAAATTATTAGCCCGGCCCGGCGTGCTGTCGAGGGTATTGGCAAAAGTGATATTGCCGGTAGTGGCGGCTAGGGCGGCGGTGCGATCGACTGTGACGTTACTATTGAAATTCATGTCGCCAGATGTCGCAATATTGCCCGAAACCAGGGTACTACCGGCGTTGACAGTCAAACTCGCCAGCGGTGCAGCTTGACCGACTGTACCGCCGAACAGCACTCGCTGAGCGTCTAGTCTCAGGGCGCGAGCTCCGTCTAGGCTACCGGAGAACAGAATGTTGCCCCTAGCTTCTGTGCTCAAAGCCACGTCAGCATTGAGGGATGCGTTTCCTGTAAAAGTGAGATCCCCGCCGGATGTCGCAATGTTGGCGTTGAGATCAGTTTGAGGCGCGTCGAGAGTCAAGCTAGCGCTGCCGCTTGTTCTGAGGGGATTGTCGATCGCGATCGAGCTGCCTTGAAGTGTCAGCGGGCTGTTGAAAGTAATGGGTGCGACGATCGCGATCGACGAGCTGCTACCGTTTTCGCGCCCGATCGCGATCGAGCCGAAATCCCCCGCCAAAGCGCCGAGATCCCTTGCCGTCAAGTCCAAAATGCCCAAAATATCGCCGGTGCCACCGATCCGAATCGATCGGCTATCGTTGGGTTGCAAGCGAATTGTTCCCGCCGCACTGCTGACAGAATTGCTGCCACCTCTGAAGTCAATGCCGTTAGCAGTGATAGCGATATTGCCGCCGTTAGCATTGAGTCCGCCCAGAGAGATGCTGCTGGCGAAAAAGTTGATGTTGCCACCTTGAGTCTCGATTGAGTCCTTGGAGTCATTGACAACAAACACTCCGCCCGATCTAAATGTTACGGTGTCTCCCGTTCTCGCTTGCAGGGAAAGTTTGTTATCGGGCAAGTCTTGAAGGGTGATGTAGCCGGGGGTTTCTAGAACCACGTTGCTGCCGGCCGCCATCTGTTCCAACTGCACTTCTGAGATCGATGTTTCGTTGGGTTCTGGTGCCGATTCGAGTTCCCCGCCAGATTGCGCGCTGCTGTCACCGTTACCGCTGACGATCGTAATATTTGCCGGATCGAGCCACAAATTGCCGATCGCACCGTTAGTCGCGCGGGTATCGACCTGTCCTTGGAAAGTTAAAGCATTTTTGCCCGAAACTTCTACTTTTCCGCCGTTACCTGCGGCGATGCCCCCGCGAGCACTAATATTGCCGAAGAAGCGAGTTGTATTGTCTGACCAAATTACCGCAGTGCCGCCATTGCCGCGGTCGATCGCGTTGGCTGCGATCGTAGAATCAGGACTAACATAAGTTACCAGTGCGTTCGGCACTGGTTCCATCCCCCGGAAACCGCCTCCGACGCGCACAGTACCTCCGCCATCTGTCCCGGAAGCATTGATATTTGCGCCGAACAGTCCGACTTTTTCCCCTAAAATATTGACTGTGCCGCCAGCATTCCCAGAAGGGCCAAATACATTTACCGAACCGGAGACGATCGCACTTCCCCCATTTATCCCCACTGTTTGGCCGCCAGTCAGTACCAATTGACCTTGTTCGTTAGTCGTTAAACCTGTGGCTGACGCCACGCCGGGACCCGTTAGCAACTGAGGCAGAGAAACCGGGGCGATTACCGATTTTTCTGACTGCAAAGACGGAGTAATTTCTAAACTCAATAAGTTGCCGATTTGACTGATGCGGACTGAATTTTGCCCCGCAACAGCAGCCACAGTAATTTGACCGTTGGGAGCGGATAATTGGCCTGTATTAATAACGGTGCCACCGACCAACGTTAAACTTTGTCCGCTGCCCACTGCTAAGTTTCCCGCATTGACAATTGCACCGATTTGTGAGTTATTAAAATTAAATTGATTGGGATTTCCCCGTAAAGCTTTGTAATCATTAATTCCCCTCGAATTGAACCAGCGATCGCCGAAACCAATACCTGTAGCAGTTGTCGCCAAAAACGACCCCGGCACGTTTAATCTAGCATTTTGACCGAAGACAATTCCCGCCGGATTCATTAAGAATAAATTCGAGTTGCCACCGCTTACAGAAATCAGACCGTTAATGACGGAAACATTGCCACCGGAAATCCGCCCTAAAATATTTTGAATATTTGGATTAGTTAGAAAATTAGCTATTTGACCTTCGCTGAGATTAAATTGGCTGAAGCTGTGAAAGAGATTTGCCCCGTTTCCTGACAGTTGCCCGCCGCTAATGTCTGTGCGATTTTGCTCGGACTTAACAACAGTATTCGTGCCGTCAGTAGCAGGAACTACAGGTTGCGATCGCACTGCTAGCGGTAGCAGCCCAAAACCTAATGTCAAAATTAGAGCAGAACGAAAATAGGTCATTGGAGGAAGCTATTAGTCATTAGTCATTAGTTCTTAGTCATTAGTCATTAGCCGGAAGGAAGAGGGAATTCAGAAAAGCCAATTCTCCATTACCAATTTTAATCTCTTCTCGTTTTGATTTTTTTTGAGCTGTAATGTTCCGCCAAAGTGCCAATAAACTTAAAAAGGTCGATCGAATACCGCCACGGCCGGGGGTCGATCGCACTCCAAAACCACCCGTTGCCAGAATGTCGGAAATTTAAGGCAAATTTTGTATTGATCTGTAACAAGTGTATTGACAAAATCCCCCCAGAGTCCTATGATTTGAGCACGGATGGGGTGGGAAAGTAAAAACCCACACAAGAACTAGCTCCTCTAATAAAGTTAAAAACAAAATATTAATGCTTTTAGAGACCAACCATGCAAACTCCAACTTTCCCATTTCTAACGGAACAAATAGTTGAGCAGATATTTTCGTCAGGCGAACTGACTCGCAATGACAGACAGCGAATTCAGTCAATGCTGTTAAATGAGTCGATAGGCGAAAATGAATTGAGCTTAATTGAAAGAGTCATGGAAGGCGTAGTCAAGGGAATACTTGACGTGCTCAATTAGTTGATAACTGGCCTTAACTTATCTAAATGTAGGGTGCGCCGGGCCGCGCACCTTACCCTAATTTTAAATAAAAAAATCGCAAAGCGAAAAGCGAAAATTCTGTCACGGTTCTAAAAATCATCATCCGGGCTGTCATCCGGGTCGTCATCCGAGCTCTCATCGCGACGCACAAGTTCAGAAGGAGGCCTATCGTTACTCCAGGCCCACCACACGGAATCGCACTGGCAGCGGTAAAATTCTTGCCACTTGCGACGGTTGAACTCAGTATATACTGGCGATCGACGATTAATCCAGACCTCAGTGGCATTCGTGCAGCTAGCGCCGCACTTGGGGCAGCAAAACTCATTAGCGTGAACCGCCGTCGCAGTCCATTCAGGAGGATGTGGAGCAAAAGCTTCCATGTGTTAGAGTTTCTATCTAAACTGCTGGTAATTACGGCAAATCAAGGGTTGCTAAAGATCCGCAGAGTTCGGAATGACCTAAGCAATGACATAAGTACGCTGTTGAGTGCGTAATTTATCTGCCCGTTATTTTTTTTAGTATTTGCCGTCAGATGAATAGTATAACTGATGTGGTGCAAACCGTCGATCGGCATTCTCAACTATTTCAAGGACTAGGCTCATGTCTATCTACAATCTTATCTCGTTTCTGGGCATTTTTGGCTTATGTGCGATCGCCTGGATTTTTTCAGAAAACCGACAGTCCAAGTATATTCCCTGGCGCGTCATCATCTGGGGCATTGGACTGCAATTAGTCTTAGGATTTTTAGTATTCCTGTTCCCCCCAACTCGCATAGCTTTAGAATGGTTTACTGGCTTACTGGATGGAGTATTCACCGCTGCTGACGCTGGAGCGAGATTTGTATTCGGGAGCAATGTTGTACCGATACCTGGTAAAACTCCGGCAGTTAATTTAGGATATATTTTTGCCTTTAGAGCTTTACCGACAGTCATCTTTTTTTCTGGCCTCATGGCCTTGCTATACAACATCGGCGTGATTCAAATTATCACCGAACTTTTTGCCAAAATCTTTTATATGACAATGCGGTTGAGCGGCGCAGAAGCCCTCAGCGGTGCGGCTAATATTTTCGTAGGAATTGAAGCGGCCATTGTCGTCAAGCCTTATTTGCCGAAAATGACTCGTTCGGAACTTTGTGCAATCCTTTCTTGCTGTTTTGGGACGGCCGCTTCTTCAACTTTAGCAATTTACGTTAGTTTTCTAAAGCCAGTTTTTCCCAATATTTTAGGGCATTTAGTTTCAGCCTCAATTATCGCCATTCCCGCTTGTTTTGTTCTCTCCAAAATCTTAGTACCAGAAACAGGCGTGCCCCTGACAATGGGTGGCATTCCCAAGGAAGAGCGGAAGCCTCAAGGCCGCGAGTTTGTGGGCGAAGAAATTTCGGACACGGAGCGCGAAGAATTCAAACAAGAGACTGTTGGAGGAGAACCCATCGAACGAGTCAGCCCTCTCGATGCAGCGATAATTGGTGCATTGGACGGTGTAAAAATGGCAGTGGCAATTGCCGCTGTTTTGATTTTAATCTTAGGCTTAGTTTCTTTAATTAATCAATTCTTTGGCTGGCTGGCAATTTTGCCAGGTCCAATTGGTGACTTGTTCAAAGTTGTCACCTTAGCCAACATTATGGGAGTCTTATTTTATCCCCTGACGCTATTAACAGGAGTTCAATTAGACGACTCTTGGCAAGCATCAGTAATTATCGGTCGTAGGTTGTTAGAAACGGCGATTCCTCCCTATCAAACTCTAGCAGAAGCGGGGGCAAAAGGACTGGTGAGCGATCGTACAGTTTTAATTGTCAGTTACGCCCTTTCCGGCTTCGCCCACTTAGCCTCCGTCGGCATATTTGTCGGCGGCACGATCGCCCTAATTCCATCCCGCCGCAAAGACATTTCCGAACTCGGTTGGAAAGCATTATTTGTCGGCACCTTAGCGACAATGATGATCGCTTGCATCGCGGGCACCTTCGACACCGGAGACGCCAGCATTTTAGGCGCTAAAACAGCCCCTGCTTCCCCGTTAACAGCGCCTGATTCTCCAAAATCACCGACATCCCCAACCGTGGATTCAAAGCCGTCAGTTGCCCCAGCGATTGTCAGTCCGAAGCCTTCGCCGAAAAGTGAAAAAACAACTCCGAAAGCTCAATAGTCTCCCAAATCCGACTCTAAGAAAAGTCCTTAAATGATCTAGGGGAAAAGGACACGGCAATGCCGTGTCCCTACAGATTAGACTCAAATTGCAAGCATTCCCAAACTATCTAAAAATTATCTGCGTTTATCTGCGTTTATCTGCCTTGAATCTGCGGTTGACATATTAATCAAAAATTTCTGCAATAGGTCTAATTACCAATAACCAATTCCCAAAAAATATGAATCCCGATCCAGAAATTCGCCGCCTGTTAGATGTGATGCCAGCTTCCGGCCGCATGATGTGTAAAATTATTAATAAGCCCCAACAATCAACGGTAATTGACTGCGATTTTCCTTTGCCTTGGAATCAATCTCGCCCGATTTATATTAATTTTGATTTGTGGCGGCTGCTATCTAAGCAGCAGCGGGATTTACTGCTATTGCGGAATGTCAGTTTTCTGTGCAATTTTAAGTGGTTTAAACCGGATATTTATCAAGGTGCGGCTCTGGCGGGAATTGTCGGGACTGTTGTAGAATTGTTGCAGGGAGATGCGATCGGCACTGCGATCGCGGGCGGTTTGACGGGACTGGCGATGACTCGAATTTGGCGCGACAACCGCAGTTCCCAAGTAGAGTTAGATGCTGACGAGGGGGCGATTAGAGTAGCGGGAAGGCGCGGTTACAACGAAGCGGAAGCGGCAGGACATTTGCTTGGGGCGATCGAGGCTGTGGCGCAAATTGAAGGGCGCAGTTTGGATTTTAACGAGTTGATTCGGTGTCAAAACTTAAAGGCGATATCGGGTATTTCGGCGGTGGGCGTGCCCGATAGTATCAGGCAAGATTGAAAAAAACGTAGATATAATCAAGACGGAAACCGATAAAATCCACAACTATGCTAATCCTGCCAAAACTGGAAAACCTGCGCGATACTCTACCTATAGAAGGAGCTGTCCGCATTGAATTAGTGGAAGGCATACCCATTTTTAGAGCCTCCACCGCTGTCAAAAATCGAATCCAAGAACTGTTGGACAAACAACAAACTTTGCCCCTAAATCCTGACGAAGAACAAGAACTCAATCTTTACGAAGAAATCGACGATTACCTCAGTTTTGTCAATCGGACTGTCCGCAATCTTTTCTTGGGCCAGATTCAGCCTACTGTGTAGAAATGTCGGCTCGCCGTCAAATCCCAGAAAATATCCAAAATCAAGTTCGTCAGAGAGCAAACTGTCTGTGCGAATATTGTCATGCTTCCGAACAATGGCAGTACGTAGAGTTTACTATCGAGCACATCATTCCCTTAACTAAAAATGGGACTAACGATATTGACAATTTGGCACTAGCTTGCTTTCACTGCAACCGCAAGAAATCTGATAAAACTAGAGCGATAGATGCTCAGTCAGACGTAGAAGTACCGTTGTTTAACCCCAGACAAGATAGTTGGAGCGAACATTTTATTTGGTCGGCTGATGGATTATCAATAGTTGGTTTGACTCCAATTGGACGAGCTACAGTTACAGCATTAGTCTTAAATCGAGAGAGAGTCATTAATATTCGGGCCGCTGACAAAGCTATAAAACGACATCCACCTGCAGGCGATTTAATTCAATCAGAAAGTTGAGCATACTGAGAGTTATTCAAAGTTTTATCGGCTACCTCTGCCGCAAAAGTTTTACTGTCATGAAAAATAGATTCCTGCGGCAAGCTTAGCTAACGCACTTATTTTAATTATTTTAATCGAAAGCGCGATCGACCGAGCCATTCCCTAAGACTGACCTATGACCTAGAACAATGATAAACTTGATATTCATACCCATCCACCGCAGGCAACTCGCGCGATTCAACCTGACATTTTTGTGCTTCTAGATTGACAGGTGCGCGAAAATTAACCAGCCACAAATCAAGCGGAAGTTCTAATTGACTGAGTGTTTTGTCAAGTGTCCCTGCCGCTATTTCCCGCCCATCCCTTCTTTGATTAGCCAAAAGAAATAGCGGAGAATCAAAGGCTTTAACTTCTTCTTTCTTCCTAACAGCCGTTACATCCGTTACATCCCCTACAAAATCCGTTGCCGAACTTCTTTCCCATTCCCACCCTATCCCCATCAACTCTCCTATTTCTACATGAGTCTTTTGAGTAGTGGCAATTAACACGGGAACTTTCGATACTTGGCGGATAATCGGAATTAAAAGGTCGGGTTTGTAATATTTGCGATAGCCGAGATTGGAATTTACTGTGACACCGCTAAAAAAACCCATTGCTAAAATTAGCACCACTGCTTTTTTGCCCGGAAGTTCGATCGCCCGTAAATTAAACCATTGACTTTTTACTGTAGGCGTGTTAAAAATAACCGCCAAGGTTGCTCCTAAAAGCAATATCACCCCTGGAAAGTAGACGAAATTGTATCGAGCCCCGCGAGTTAGGTCAATCCCTAAAATATATGCAAAGCTGAAAAATAGGAAAATTGAGCCTATGACAAATCCGCCGAAAATAACAGTACCTAAACGACTATCGGGCGTTGTTAAGGACTTTTTAAGAGCGCTAAACAGGATGGGAAGTACCAATATAAAAAATATTGTCATTACTATCGCCGATGCAACTACTACTGCCAAATTGGGCGATTCAACGGGCAGCAGAGACATCACAGTGATCCATCCAGCTAAAGCTTGAAAAATCGGCGCGATCCAATTTAAAAATGTGCGATCGCCGCTGACAATCCAATTAGTTAGTTCGCTGCCGTATTTATTTGACAAAAATACCGGCAGCCAAACTAAACCGCCTGCTAAAGTGCCGATCGCTACTGCGAACAGTCGCCAGAGGATTTGAAATTGCCAAATATTAAGCTGCGGGCTGTTGTTAATTGGCAACTTTCCATTAAACTGCTGCCAGATTACAGCAATTAATGCTATTGCTTCCCCACACAAAGTCAGTGCAAAAAAGTAGTGAGCCGCAATTCCCAAACAGTTAACAACTACCCAAAGCAGCACCGCCCAAATAGGCAGGGGAGCGGGCTGTTGCAGCTTTTTTGCAGCTAAAGCGAGGCAAAAAAGAGAGGCAATAACTAATAAGATTCCTAAAGTGTAATGGCGAGCTTCTTGAGCGAGATAAATGCCGTAGGGAGAAACTGCCATCATCGCGGCGGCACATTGACCGACTAAACGAGAACTAAAAGCAAATTTCCCCAAAAAGTAGATAGCTGGAACTGAAAGAACGCCCAATAATGCAGGAAGAGCTCGCCCAATCCAAACTAAACTATCCTCAGAAACCCCAAACAACCGCATCCACCAATGAGCGAGCATAAAATATACAGGTGGATGGTTGCTTTCTAGCAGCAAATTGCGGAGCACGTCGGGGGTGTCAGCATTGGGGCGCAATTGTAGCGGTTGTAATAATGTAGAAAGATCGATCGCGCGATCGATCGGCACCCCTCGAAAACTGTTGCCCAAACTAAACACTAGAGTGGAAAACTCATCCGTCCACAGCGGTTTAGATCCCAAATTGCCAAAGCGCAAGATAAAGGCGATCGCCGTCCACAGAAATAGCAACAACAGTTGTTTGTTATTAATCATTAATTGAGTCATCTAAAGACAATTGGGAGTTTACTGTTGTCAGTTGTTAGTTGGGAGTTGTTAGTTGTCAGTTCCAATAACCGCTAACGAATAGCCAAAATAAAAACTACTTGTGAACGTCGGTCACCCGCCAACTCAGCTTCATATTGATCCAAAAATTCCACAGAGTCACAGTTGCGATCGCAATCAACTTAGCCAAATACTCGTTTACCTTAAAAACATTAAACAGCAGATTCACCAGCAGCACGTTCATCATCAAGCCCATCAAACAAATCACATTAAATTTCAACAGCCGTTTCAAGCGCTGGCGCTTTCCAGGCTGCCGCTTAGAAATATCACCAAAAGTCCATAAATCGTTCCACAAAAAATTATTGAGAATTGCCACTTCAGCAGAAAAGATTGCACTGCGAGTCAGCCCCAAACCGAGGAAAGTCCGCAGCAGGTAAAAAACTCCCATATCTACAAATACCCCGCTGAAACCCACGATGCCAAAGCGCAGAAACTTACCCATCGGCCACCGGGCAAACCGCAACCTCAGCAAATGTTGCAAATACTCAATATACTGTTTCCAAGTAACTTTGCTCTCACCTTCTTGCCGCTCCTGAAACACGTAACCAACTTCTCCAATCCAGCCGATATTCCCCCGGCCGAGCACTTCAATCAATATTTTGTAACCAGCAGGATTCATGGTTTTGCCCGCAATGCAAGTGCGACGCAGCATAAAATAGCCGCTCATCGGATCGGAAACTCGGCCCACCACTCCCGGCAGGAGCACCAACCCCAGAGTTTGAGCGCCCCGCGATAAAAATCGCCTGACAAAACTCCAGTCGCTCACACCACCCTCGCCAACGTGACGACTCGCAGCAGCTAAATCTGCTCCCCGCTGAATTTCTGCTAAAAGCTGCAATAGCGTCTCCGGGGGATGCTGCAAGTCGGCATCGATGACGCCCAAAACCTCGCCCTGAGCTGCCTGCCACCCGCGAATTACCGCTGTGGAAAGTCCCCGCTCCTCTTCCCGGCGCATTACCCGCAATTGCGGATATTTCGGTGTCAGGGACAGGGCGACTTCCCAGGTACGATCGGAGCTGTCGTCATCGACTACAATTAATTCGTAGTTGCCGGGAAGGATACCATCGAGCAATTGGCTCAATTTTTCCACAATACTCTGGATATTCGTGCGCTCGTTGTAGGTGGGAATTACCAGGGAAAAATAAATTGGCGGTGTGCGTGCGTGTACAAAAGTTGAACCGAAAGCCTGTATAGCAGGAATCTGCAAAGGCCCCGACGGCACTGGCAAGAGCTGATTTGGTTGGTAGCTGCCCATAATTTGAGTGTTCAGAAAGTCAAGAATATTTTGCTAGCACTTGAGATTGTAAAATATAGTTCCTCCATAATTGATTAGTTAAGATATAAAAATGTCTTAATTCTAGTTAGTAATTCTGTAATTGAGTTAAAAAGAAAACTGTGGATGCAATTCTCTATCGAGCTTTACAAGGTTATAACATCTCTGCAGCAGAAGCCTTGGTACTTTTGCAGCAAAGAGATCCAGACGCGCGAGCTTCTATTCAAACAACCGCTGACTTGCTCCGCCGCAGACAATCAGGGGATACTGTCACCTACGTTATCAATCGGAATATTAACTTTACTAACATTTGCGAGCAGCATTGTAGTTTTTGTGCATTCCGCCGCGACGAGGGAGATGAGGGCGCTTTTTGGTTAGATGCAGCTCAAATTCAGGAAAAGGCAACTGATGCAGTGCAGCGGGGTGCGACGGAAATTTGTATGCAGGGCGGCTTAAATCTTCAAGCTAAGCTGAACGGCAAATCTTTGCCTTATTATCTGCAATTGGTGAAAACCATTAAGGATAAGTTTCCTCAGTTGCACTTGCACGCTTTTTCGCCGCAAGAAATAGAGTTTATTGCCAGAGAAGATAATCTTAGTTTCAGCTATGTAATTTCGGCTTTGCGGGATGCCGGAGTCGGTTCGATGCCGGGAACCGCGGCGGAAGTTCTCGACGATGCTGTGCGACGGGTGATTTGCCCGGAAAAACTAAATTCGGCAACTTGGCTGGAAATTGTGGGAACTGCTCACAGTCTGGGTTTGCCGACAACGAGTACGATGCTTTGCGGGCATATTGAGACGGCCCAACAGCAGGTTTTGCATTTAGAAAAAGTGCGATCGCTCCAACAAACTGCGATCGACCAAAACTATGGGGCACGCATTACAGAATTTATTTTACTACCATTTGTCGGACAGGAAGCACCGGCACCTTTGCGGAGTCGAGTCGGCCGCGACCAACCAGTTTTAGCAGATACATTGTTACTCACCGCTGTATCGAGAATCTTCTTAGGGAATTTGATTTCTAATCACCAGCCGAGTTGGGTAAAATTAGGTTTAGATGGAGCTAGAGAAGCGCTGAAATGGGGCTGCAACGACATCGGCGGTACGTTGATGGAAGAACACATTACTACAATGGCCGGTGCGGTTGGCGGCAGTTGTCAATCTGTCGAAGATTTGCAAAATGCGATTCGTTCTTTGGGGCGGGATTATCAGCAAAGAGATACAATTTATCGACCTTTAGGGGTTGACAATTTGGCAGTAATTGTATAACTTTTCGGAGGCGGAGTGCGAAGTGCGTAATATATCCTACGATTTTAGCCGATCGCTACGCCTTTAATTGCCGATTTACTGGACAAAAGTTGACAATGCATACATATAGCCATCATTACGGTGAATTGCTTTACAGTATTTGTGACGCACTGGGCTCACCTTTCCTGTTGCCGAAATCATCTCAAAAACTCCACTTGCTCGTACAATTAGCCTACCGACATGAGTACCTGCAAACTTTCCTGTGGGCAGAGTTGCTTGTACTATGTCGCCAGTTTTACAACCAAAAAACTCCTTGCATCGCGTCTTGTGTTTAATCGGAAAGCCATATTTATTAGGCTGGCACATCTGACGACTTCCCCATCCTTTAGCTGCGATTGACAAAGGCTGTGAAGTCAATATTTTTAAGTGGGACACTACTCCTACACAAGCTGCATCTAACCAATGAGTTTTTGGTAATTTCAATCGAGTACGATTGTATTTGGTTCTACCACCTGTTCCTGTTTCAACTGGTAATGATGTTTCTTTTAGTCTGTTGAATAGTTGCCAGCGCGTACTATTTACTGCTGCTGCCTCTTTCAAGGGTTTTTTGGCTTGTTTTGCTATCCGATTTAACAATTCTGGTTTCTGTGCTAAGAAATCTTTAATCTCCTGATTTCCCTTGGCTTCGTTGCAGTGACGGCAAGCAATTGTCAAATTAGAAACTCTTGAACTTCCCCCTTTGGAAGAGGGATGAATATGTTCAATTTCCAAGGGAACATTTTGAGCGTTGCAATAAGCACATTTTCTCCCCCATTTTTCTAATAAATATTCTCTAATCTCGTAGCCTGCCAGTTCTCCTTGTTGGTACTCAATACCCGATATTTCAGGGTTTTCCATTGCCTGGGTATCAAACTTAACCAACTCCTGACATATTTCTGTAATTGGAACATATCGGCGTATACGGTTCACCCAAGTCAGAATATTTTCTACTCTTGATTCTAGACTGGGTGGCAACCATCCCGGTTTTCGGCTGCGGTTTAAAAACCGCGCTCGCCGATACCTAGTTTTCCGGTTTCTACGGTGGCGACGAATTGCACGACGCGACTCTAAATCATTCTTAATTTGTTGTCCCCTGTGGGTTAATTCGGCACCCCAGATTACCTTGTCATCTCGGACAATGGCTAATCCACTAACCTTAGAGCCTGGATCGATTTTTAATTGATAGGGCTGTATTTTTGGAACGGATACTGTGTATTTGAGTACGATCGTAAATGGGTAACGCCGATAAATAGCGGCAAGCCTCTGTTTTAGCAATCGCCTTGCTTGTCCTGGCGGTACTGGGTTAAGCGGTTGTCCATTGGTATCCACAACAAATACAAAATTAGACATGGATGTCCTCCCTTTCGGGGTAATGTTTTCCTCGCCAATGTTTTCAGGGCTTGTGATATCAATCGCACTTCCTTAACCAAATAGGGATGTTTAACGATTGACGACAGGGCTACAAGCTGGAAAGCACCTGTAGGTGTCATCACCTTGAAAACGTAGTTTGTAACTTAGGCTGGCTATCTCTCCAGTGTTTGAAGTCGTTGTCCACTTTTGTCTACTGTTTGGTGAATAGCACTTTTGACTCAATTCTAGAAAGATCGATCGCACATTTAAAACTTCATTCCAACCGGATTAACTTAACTAACAGACTCATGATTTCTCCCTGTTCGGGTGTAATAATGATGCGATTGTCGGGAATGGCGATCGGATGAGTCCAACGAACAGCTTCCTCGTAGCGCAATGCGTGCAGTTGGTGGATAGTTCGCCGTACACCCAGCGGCGAACCGATGATGACGTGACGGACTGCTTCGCGATCGGCCTCAAAGGTTTGGTTGGTTAAAACATTGGGCGATGTTTGGTTCGATGATGAATCTTGCAACATGGCTTTGACTAATAATTTTGGATTGGTTTGATGCTTTGTAACGGTAAAACCGCGTACAATAACAAGTTGAAGAAAAGACAGCAATTCCCCTACAGCACAAGTGGCTTAACTGGTGCTGTCTAATATCTATTAGGTTAAATCTAAATTACTTTAGGGTAGATGTTAATTATTTTAGGGAAAATCCAAATAAATTAATATAACTTAACAAATAGCCTATGGAAACCTCAGAAAGAGCCGATCGATCGCCCCTAATGCGACTGAGAGTTCAGCGGTTTATGACTCAAAAGCAGTTAGCAGAAGCACTTGGCGTTACGGAAGCGACGGTAAGCAACTGGGAAGCTGGGCGATCGGTACCGAAGCTAACGCCTGTTCAATACAAGAAGTTGCTAGAAATTCTGCAAATTACCTCTGCTGAATTACCAGACCAATTTGGTTTTCCTAGCGATGCTGATGGATAGAAAAGGGAATATTATAATTGAGGCGTTTTATTTAAACGAACTCATACAATGTTTTGAAAAAAAAAGGGATATGAGACTTAACATCGCTACTTTGCTCTGAATAAAATCTCCCAATTTCTAACGAGAGTTGCTCTCTAAATACCCAATCTTCCCGGCTAAAGTCACCGGATGGCTTAATTTGATGCCAATAATCCTTAGCTTTTTTAATTGTCAGCAAAACTGCGATCGACTGATTTTTATGCGTTTCATCTACAGCATTTTGAAACCGCTCTTTCCACGAAGCCTGAAATGCTTGAACTTCACTACAATCCAATCTCGAACAGTAACTAATGCGATCGAAGGCTCTGTGTAGGTTGTTCTGTAAATCCAAGTCGCTACAAATTGCATCAGCCATATCCAGATAAATATTTGCAAGTACCGCAGGATTTCCCTGATAAATCGGCTTGTTACAACAATTGTCAAATATTGGTTGAAGTTCAGGTGTCAGAAAATATGCTTCTTTATGAATCAAACCTGTAATCCAGATGCGGTGCTGTGCTGCGTTTTGCTCTTTCACCTGCGATTTTTCGTAAAGATTCCGAAAAATTGCTTCTGTATCTGCAAAAATATAATTGTCGATCGTTTGCAGTTGCAAGTCTAAATCTATCATTGCAAAAAGTCGAGCGGGATCTAAATATGAATTAGTGGTATCCTTTTCGTGTAATCTTGAAAGAGTAAAGTAGGTGTCTAATACATCTTTGCGATCGCCGCAGTTGAAAAATTCCGGTAACTTCTGTCTCCACCATGTCGGAACGCAAGCCTTATAAAAGTTAGCATCAGGCATTTGCTCCATTGCTTTATAAGCTTGAGGTGACTCTCTACCCTGCGTTTTCCGAATATCACCTTCGCACAATACCACAATTTTGTTTTTAATTCTGCGAGATTGAAGAATTGCCTCACAATGTTTTTTTAGTTGTTGTGGACTAAGACTCATTTGTAATATTAGATTCTTGTTTGATAAGTTTTGGCTCAATTTCTTTAACGTGAGCTGGTGTCAGAGCTTCGCACAATGCGTAGGAGTGAGTTGCCAGAATATATTGATTGCTGGGCGCCCACTCTTTGAGGTCTGATATAATTTGATATTGCCAATCTGGATGAAAAGCAATTTCAACTTCATCCATCAAAACAATAGCATCTTCTATGTTGCGAGACTTAAGCCATATATAAATGCTGAGTCTTTTGAGTTCGCCGTGGCTTAAATCTTCTGGATATAGTTCTATAGTTTCACTATTATTATATAATTTAAAGTTGACACCCGAAAAATCTTCATTTAAATTTATTTTTTTATTTCCCAACAGCAGATTTAATTCCTTAATTAGAGTTTGATAGTTGTTTCCATAGGTACCTGTTTTAATCGCTTCTCTGAAGTCTAGATCGCGAGCCGTTCTAAATAATTCAATAAGTAGCTCTACAGCAAGGAAATCATAGGTAAATAAGCATTTTAATTGAGATTTTGCAGATTCCAGTATCCCATAGTAATTCCTATCTTCTTCACTGGAGGTTCCAAATAAGAGTTTTCTAGAAACTTGCGAAAAAAATAGAAATATTTGCGTGGACGGGGCGGCCAAAAATATTTTATGTGACAACTCATTAAAAAAAACTTCTGTTTCTTTGCTATCTATATTATTGAAATGACATAATAAAGCTTCATCTCGCTTATCATTAGAATTTATGTCACTTGAATAGTTACATATATATGTCATATCTTCTGATTCTAAATATTTAATAATTTCCTGACTAATTACCTCAAGCTTTTTATGTTCTTTTCGAGATTTTACTATCTGTTCTGCATTTCTTTGCGGATTTAATGAAATTTGTTTGAATAAGTAAGCCGTGACATTTTTAAATTTTTTTAATGTCGAAAAACACAGATATTCTTCATCTATAGTTTCCTTTTTACTATCTAAGTCTAATATTCTTTTTACATAATAATCTTTATAAGAAATGAATTGAAGTTTGACAACTTTTTCTCCATCCCAAATGTCAATTACGGCTAAGACTCGTTTGTCTTCCCCATCATAAATTTTAAATCCCTGAAGCAGATTTGCTAAAAACCGTTTTTTATCATCATCAACTGAACAGTGTAACAATACAAAAATCAACTGCAATAGCGTACTTTTACCGCCGCCATTTTGACTTCCCAGCGGAAAAATTTGAGGAAAAAAATCTTTTTCAAAAGTGATGTCAATGTCCTTTAAACCGCGAAAATTAGGAACTTGAACTCGTAGCAAGTGCATAATAAACTCCTAGTCTGGGGTTGCATTTTTTATTGAAACCATGAGCCACAATTATTTTAGATTATAACTCACATCTTTTACTATTTTCATGAACAGGCTTTCCGGCCTGTTCCACAACATATTAAATTAATGCTTTTTCGCTGATTCCGGCAGTCCGCCAGGGGTTGAAACCCCTGTCTCAAAGCGAAAGTCCTCGCTATGAGGACTGAAGAACTCATTAGTCCTCTTCAGAGGACTTTCGCTATTAGCCAGGGAATTCATTCCCTGGCGGGCTGGCGGCTTTTCGGTTTAAGCAGGAGAGGAGATTAAACCTTAAACTTCTCCACAATCCGTCTCATCGCTTCTTCCACATTCTCCCGACTATTAAACGCCGAAATTCGGAAATAACCCTCACCCGCCGCACCAAAACCCGAACCCGGAGTTCCCACCACATTGCAAGTTTCCAGCAACTTCTGAAAGAAATCCCAACTCGACAAACCGTGAGGCGTTTTCACCCACACATAAGGTGCATTTTCGCCACCAAAAACCTGGATTCCCGCCGCAGTCAATTTCTCGCGAATAATCGCAGCATTTTCCATGTAAAAATTGACTAAAGCCTGAATCTGTGCCTTGCCAGCCTCAGAATAAACCGCCTCAGCACCGCGCTGCACGATGTAAGAAACTCCGTTAAATTTAGTAGATTGGCGGCGGTTCCACAGCTTCCAAATTTCGACATCGGAACCATCTGCTGCTTTTCCAGTCAAAGTCTTCGGTACAACTGTTAGCGCACAGCGAGTACCCGTAAAACCAGCATTCTTGGAAAAAGAACGAAATTCGATCGCACAATCCCGCGCCCCTTCAATTTCGTAGATAGAATGCGGTAAACTCGGATCGGTAATATACGCTTCGTAAGCCGCATCGAAGAAAATAATCGAACCGTTAGCTTTAGCATAATTTACCCAAGCTTGCAAGTGTTCCTTGGTTGCAGTTGCCCCCGTCGGGTTATTCGGGAAACACAAGTAAATTAAATCGACTTTTTTGTCGGTGGGAATTTGGGCAGTAAAATTGTTTTCCGCTGTAATTGGCAGGTAAACTAAGCCACCGTATTCGCCATTTTCGTTCGCATCTCCCGTGTGTCCGGCCATCACGTTAGTGTCAACATAGACCGGATAAACTGGATCTGTAACTGCGATCGTATTATTGTTGCCAAAGATATCGAGAATATTGCCGCAATCGCACTTAGAACCATCAGAAATAAAGATTTCCGAAGCATCAACATCGCATCCCCGCGACTTAAAATCGTGCTCGGCAATTTTCTCCCGCAGCCACTCATAACCTTGTTCCGGGCCGTATCCTTTAAAGGTATCCCGCGAGCCCATATCTTCCACCGCCTTCACCATCGCCTCCCGACAAGCAGCCGGTAGCGGTTCAGTCACGTCGCCAATCCCCAGCCGGATGATGGGCGCTTCGGGATTCGCCTCCGCATAAGCTTTCACCCTGCGCCCAATTTCGGGAAACAGGTAGCCGGCTTTGAGTTTGAGGTAGTTGTCGTTGATAGTTGCCATAGTTTGATCGCTACAAATGTCGTAGAATAGCTTACTCCCAATTGTCTCTCTCAAGCAGCAGCAAGTTCGGCAACCAGCAATGTACGGGATTTAAGGGATGTGACGGATCGATGTTCGGGGAAGAGAAAGATTTTCCCGACTCGGACACTCAAACACTTCGATACTCCGCCATCACAGCCAATCTGCCTAGTTGCTGACCAGCCATTGACCAAAAAATCAAATCACCTTGTATAATCAGAATAGTGTGCAGCGCAGAAACAATTATGGACGAGATCGAGTACGCCAAACTCTATCAAGAACTGGCGGCAATTCTGAATGAGTTTAATTTAGGTTGGGTAGTTCAACAAGTAGCGGATACTGTAGAGATAGGCAAAGTAATTGAAGAGCGATCGCTCAAAAGAAAAACACCCCTGCTCAAGATAGAAGATTATACCGCAAAAGAACAACTTTTGCTGTTAATTAATGCTGTCGAACAAGCGACGGTCAACACTTCCGAAATGGAAGACGAAATTGCTTATTTCTTGAAAGTAGAATCAGAAACCTCTCCCCTCGGCACAAAAATTACCTTTGCCAATTCAGGTGCCGAAACTGCCAAAACAATTGAGTTTACCTCCAGCGTCACAGCCCCCCGCCACAAACAGGCGATCGCCCTCAAGCACTTGCTCGAAAAACTGCCCTCCGGGCCCAGCAACTACGCCATAAATTCCGACATTAAAAGCAAATTAAAAAGCTCGATAGATCCCGAGTTTAATACAGCAGCAGAACAATCCAGAATTTTTGACACTTACCTATTCACTATTCTGCTAAAAGCAGTTGCTAATGAAGGCGGTACTATTTATTACAACAATGTTTTAGACGACCAAACACCGAAATATTTAACATTTAGAAAAACGGCGGGAAAAATCCACGGAACTGCACATCCATACACTCATGCTGTGGTGGAATTTCCCGACAAACCACCCCTGGAAGTTCACCTAGGAGTAAAAATCCAAGGTAGAGCCGGAGTTCTGCACAACTGCAACGTTTTAATTTTGTACCAAAAAGAAGCAAATATCTGCCGCTTGCTCAACCGCGAACCCCGGCACTCGCAGGTAATTTTAGCAGTAAAATCCGAACACAGCACCTCAGAACTTAAACTAGAAATGGCCGGTGCTTTTATCGGCTTAGCGTCAGACATCCGCTACGAAGGCGGCAGCTATTTCATTTCTAACAGTTACTCCCAATCCGTAGCAAAACTCCTAACTACCGCTCGCAAAAAATGGGAACTAAACATTTTTCCTAGAGCCACAAACGATGTCCACCGGCTGATGTACTCGTTTCAAACTATCTTTAAAGACTTTAAGGCCAGAAACTAACATCAGGGAATGGGGAATTGGGCATCGGGCTTAAAAGCATCGCGCATCGGGAATTGGGCATCGGGAGTAGTTAGTGTAGGGCTTATGCGTAAATTCCAAAGAAACCAGGTTTTTTACCAGGATTCAACGCTCAAATCCAGTATTTAGTAAAAAAAGGGTTTCTGCGTCTAGGACTATAGTGGTTAGTGGTTACTGGTTAGTAGTTTTTCTAATAACAAATAAAAAACAACAAATTACCAATGCCCCATGCCCCATGCCCAATCCCCCATGCCCAATCGCCAATATAATTTATGATGTTGCGAGCACCCGAACCTTACGAATAATGTTTAAGAAAGATAAATCTTCCCTGCTGTTTACGATCGGAGCCGCCACACTTCTGATCGGTTTAGGCTTTGTCACCTACTACCTCGTCATTTCCCGTGGGCCCGCCAAAGATTTGCCGGCGGGGGCAACCGTTGTCCCGCAAGATACGATGATGGCCCTATCCATCAGCACCGATCAATCGCAGTGGAATAGACTGCGAGAGTTTGGCACCCCCGAGTCAAAAGCTTCGTTTGAGAGGTTTTTAAGCGAAATGCGCGATCGCCTCCTCACAAGCAACGGCTACGCCTACCAGCAAGACATTCAACCCTGGGTGGGTAACACAGCAATGGTGGCTTTTCTCCGCAACAAAATAGCTATACCAGCCCCCCCGCCCCCACCCAACACGCCCCCATCTCCGCCAATTCAACAGTCAGTGGCAATTATCCTGCCAATTGCCAACCCGCTCAAAGCCAAAGAATTATTAACAAAACCCAGGCCTCTCAGCCAAGGAAAAATAGTTGAGCGTAATTATAAAGGCGTGCAAGTCACAGAAACTCAAGGCGTACCCGATCGCAATTTTTCCGTCGCGGTATTGGGCACCAACTATCTAGCAGTCACCACAGATCCTAGCGCTACAGACAGAATAATCGACACCTACAAAGGCGAACCATCCCTAGCAAAAACCCCTGGCTATGCAGACGCCATAGACAAAATAAAAAGTCCGGGCGCCTTCGCTCAAATCTACGTCAATATGCCCGTTGCTGCCGCCTATGCCGCCGCCAACTCAGCCCGTGAAATTTCGCCAGAAAACCTCGAAAAACTGCAACAAAATCAGGGATTTGCCACCACAGCGACGCTGGAGGCAGAAGGAATTGGATTCAAATCAGTCTCTTGGCTAAAACCAGATTCTACCAGAAGGATAGCAGTAGAAAACAATGCTCTAAAAATGGTTAACCGCCTGCCAAGCAATACCATAATGATGGTATCCGGCGGCAACTTGCAGCGTTTGTGGCAAGACTACGTAGTGGGAGCCGAGGCAAACCCGATTTCCCCGATTAATCCCCAAGTTTTACGCACAGGTTTAAAATCCACTACCGGCATGGATTTAGATAAAGACTTGATGAACTGGATGGCGGGAGAATTTTCTCTATCATTAATACCAGCCGCCACGCAGAATCCCAGAGACAAATTTGCTGCCGGATTTGTATTTATGGTGGAAACAAACAACCGGGGCGCTGCCAACAAATCCCTGAAACAGCTTGATGAAACGATGAAAATGAAAGGGTTTAGAGTGGAGGAAATTCAAGTCGGCGGCAAACCGGCGATTAAATGGACATCGCCGTTTGGAGGGATTACGGTAACTCGCGGTTGGATGAACGATGTAGCGTTTATGACAGTAGGAGCTCCCATAGTTGATGCGATCGTTCCGGAACCGAAAAGTCCGCTTTTAAGCAGCGAACTGTTCCAGAAAACTGTACGATCGCAACTTAAACCACACAACGGCAATTTCTTCATCGACATCGAGAGTGCGTTTAACCCGAAAAACCTAGCTTTGCCGGAGTTTCCTCCCAACCAAAAAATGTGGATAGACGCCACGCGGTCGATCGGCGTTACAGCGGCCGTCATTGGCGATCGTACCACCCGTTACGACGCTTTTGTCGGCCTCAAAAAATCCAACCAATCCACTCCTTCACCGGGCCTTGCTTCACCGCGCCCTGCTTCACCGCGCCCTGCTTCACCCAGTCCATCGCCCACCGTCCAAACTTCTCCCAACTAACTCTTAAATCATTCAAAAAATCCGCCTGGACACCCCATTAAACAGCAACAGGGCGACAGATTAAAACCGAAAGGCAGCCGCCAGAAGGAACAAGGAAGAAGCAAGGACAGGACTTACGGATACAGACTAAAGAAACCGGGTTTTTTTATCGTTTCTGCAGGCTGCAACGAATTATTTTCGTTAACAAACCCGGTTTCTATGCAGCTTGGCGTCCACGACTACCAAAGAAACCGAGTTTTTTAAGCCTTGGGCTGCAACGAAGTGTTTTCGTAAAAAAACAGGGTTTCTGCGTCCAGGAATGAAGAAGCAATCGACCGTTTCTGACGCACCCTACACTTTATGTACGCGTTGCGTCCAGGACTTCTTATTTTTGTCAGAATTTTAAGGGTCGGCAATTGTAGAGCCGGCTTTTTTTGTTCTTTTTTATAAAAGGAAAGGAAAATTTTTTTACGTGGATTTTTCCCGGTCAGTTCTGGGCGCAGAAGCCGATTTTTTAAACAGCCATACTTCCTTCAAACTCTCACTAATGTAAAAAAAAACGGTTTTTAGGGGTCGGAGTGCGTCTAGGAAAGCCAGCTTTTTTATATGTCATCCGGAAGATACAGCTTCTAGGCATTGCGAGTTATATTTAGATTGTGGAGAAGATACGCTCGGGGAATTGCAAATGCAGAGGCAAATTTTACAGGGAAATTTTCCTCAGTGAGTCGGGAAAGTGAGTCTGGAACGCACTTGCAGTCCGAAACCCGCTAGCTTCATAAATATACAGCCTTTAACTCCAATTTTTTAGATAAACTAGGTTTATTTACCTAATTTCTGTGTATATATTTTACCCATTAAAAACCTATGGAAACCGCCAAAAATATTCAAATAAAGGCTAAATTCCTGTCGAAAAAAAGAATAAGCAAACTGGCAGTTTCTCTGCCAATTATCTTAATAAATCTTTACTTTTTGCAAGCAAAAGCCGAAGGTCAAACCATTGTTCCAGCGGCGGAAGGAACGAACACAACAGTCACTCCGGTACCCCAAAATGGAACTCCTGGGCAGCCAACTCGCTTCGACATTGAAGGCGGACAATTATCGAGCGATAAACAAAATCTTTTCCACAGCTTTACAGAATTCGGCTTGTCGGAAAATCAGATTGCCAACTTTATATCAAACCCCAACATTCGCAACATTTTAGCGGGCATAGGTGGCGGAAACCCGTCGATTATTAACGGCTTAATTCAAGTAACCGGCGGCAATTCTAACTTGTTTCTGATGAATCCATCCGGCATCATATTTGGCAACAGTGCCAGCTTAAACGTGCCGGCTTCTTTCACAGCAACCACCGCCACCGCTATTGGATTTGGTTCTAACTCGTTTAACGCTGTCGGTAGTAGCACTTACACATCTCTGACAGGCGCGCCCAATTCCTTTTCTTTTGGGGCCGATCAGGCAGGGGCAATTATCAGCACGGCAGACTTAGCAGTCAAGTCAGGACAGAACTTAACCTTGCTCGGCGGTACCGTTGTCAGCACAGGCAGCCTTTCTGCCCCAGACGGTCAAATTACCGTAGCATCAGTCTCCGGGACAAATTTAGTGCGCGTCAGCCAGCGAGGCAATTTGCTGAGTTTGGAAATCGAGCCGCCCTCAGCGACGAGCACCACAGAAAGATCCAGCACAGCTTCGACATTCTCGATCGCATCCTTGCCCGAACTGCTCACAGGCATCGGTGAAACAAACGCTACAGGCATCAGCGTCAATGCCAGCGGTGAAGTGGTACTCACGGCGTCTAACCGAGCCGTAGCTGCAGGGGACGTGGCACTAAAAGATGCAAACGCTCAGGCGATCGAAATTCAAGCAGCGAACAGCATTGTAGTCAGCGGAAACCTGACAACTTCCCAAGGTGGCCCAATCGCCCTAGAAGCTAGTGGAGACATTAGCACTGCCGATCTCGACTCCCACTCTGACACCACCGCAGGCGGTAACATCACCGTCACCAGCCGTACAGGAAAAGTAGAAACAGGCAATATCAACGCAAGCTCGATCGACAAAACCAGCAACGCCGGAAACGTTATTATTGCAGCACCCTCAAGCAGCATTCAAACAGGGTTCATAGACGCCAACTCCGAAGAAAAACAAGGAGGCGCAGTCACTCTCAACGCCCGCGACGACATCGAAGTAACCCATATCAACACCGAAGGCCGAACAGGCGGAGGAGAGATTGACATTACAGCCGGCGGTAATTTCCGAGCTACAGGCACTTTCACAAACGATAACAACTGCTTGTCGCAAGCTTGCAGCATTTCCGCATCCACGACTGGTAGCGCCAATGGTGGAGATATCACCATTCGCCACGGCGGGGAAGCCTCGAACACTCTTTTCAGTATCGGGCCCGACTATAACAAACTCAACGGTACTGCTGGCAGCATTGCCACTGGGGGTCCAAAGAAGGAAAATGTGATTACACAGGGAAGTTATTTCAGCCCCGACCCTCAGATAGTACAGCCGACCCAAATTAACATTACGGCTTCTTCAGTATCGCCAGCACCAACACCAGCACCAACACCAGCACCAACACCAGCACCAACACCAGCACCAACACCCGCACCGACACCAGCGCCCGCACCCACACCCGCGCCAACACCAGCACCAGCACCCGCGCCAGCACCAACACCCGCGCCAGCACCAACACCCGCGCCCGCACCAACACCAACACCAGCACCAACACCAGCACCAACACCAGCACCAACACCAGCACCAACACCAGCACCAACACCAGCACCAACACCAGCGCCAACACCAGCGCCAACACCAGCACCAGCGCCAACACCAGCGCCAACACCCGCACCGGAACCAGCGCCAACACCAGCGCCAACACCCGCACCGGAACCAGCGCCAACACCCGCACCGGAACCAGCGCCAACACCCGCACCGGAACCAGCGCCCGCACCTGCACCTTTACAAACACTAACGCCGGAACCAGCACCAGCGCCAGCACCTGCACCGGAACCAGCGCCAACACCAGCACCAGCGCCCGCGCCAGCACCGGAACCAGCGCCCGCACCATCACCAGCACCAGCACCGGAACCAGCGCCCGCACCAGCACCAGCACCAGCACCGGAACCAGCGCCCGCACCAGCACCAGCACCAGCACCGGAACCAGCACCCGCGCCAGCACCAGCACAAACATTAACGCCGACGCCAGCGCCGGTCTCAAATTTGCCACCAGCACCAACAATTACTCAAAATCCAGCGCCAGTCCCAAATTTGCCACCAGCACCAACAATTACTCAAAATCCAGCGCCAGTCCCAAATTTGCCACCAGCACCAACAATTACTCAAAATCCAGCGCCAGTCCCAAATTTGCCACCAGCACCAACAATTACTCAAAATCCAGCGCCAGTCCCAAATTTGCCACCAGCACCAACAATTACT
>NZ_JAUBUE010000061.1:0-31032 GCF_036705305.1 Microcoleus sp. B3-D7
AGATGGAAATCCATGAGCTTAGCCTCTAGCATAAAGTTCCTATATTATACAGTTTCCACCGCCAACCCAGAAGAGCCTTTTATCCCCGCCTATCAAAAAAAGTACAATTGTTTCTTCTACTTGTCCAAAATAGACCCGATAGCCGGGGCCGTAATTTATCCTCAACTCATAGACACCTTCTCCGACAGCTCGATAATCTCCGAAATTTCCAGTCCCAACTCGATCGAGTCGCCGCTCAATCTTAAATTTTGCCTTGAGATCCCGCAGGGAGTCTAACCACTCCGAGAAAGGAACTTTGCCGTCTGGCGTGCTGTAACGCTGAATATCTCTGGGTTGTACTTCCATAAAGTCGATCGTACTTGCACGCTCATCTTAATATCGGCGATCGACCCGTATCCAAGCTTCTTCACCGGGGCCAACTCAAAATTACCGATCAACACAAACTCTGCATTCAGGCCTGGTGTAACGCTCCATTTCCCTCGGTTGCGCTTCGATAATCTTGATTCTAGCGACGATCGCACTCCAATCTGGCAGCCGCCCGATCGCCCCTTGACTCCATGCGCTACAATTATTAAGAAATCTTTAGTTAGATCCGTTTAACGTTCCAGACGCATTATGAGTCTTCCCATTCGCAACGTCGCCATCATTGCTCACGTCGATCACGGCAAAACCACCCTTGTGGACGCTCTCCTCAGACAGTCCGGGATCTTCCGCGAAGGGGAAGAAATCCCAGATTGCGTCATGGACTCCAACGACATCGAGCGCGAACGTGGCATTACCATCCTTTCCAAAAACACCGCCGTCAGGTACGGAGAAACCCTGATCAACATCGTCGATACCCCCGGACACGCGGACTTCGGCGGAGAAGTCGAACGAGTTCTCGGCATGGTTGACGGCTGTCTGCTGATCGTAGACGCCAACGAAGGCCCGATGCCGCAAACGCGGTTCGTGCTCAAAAAAGCCCTAGAAAAAGGACTGCGCCCGATCGTATTTGTGAATAAGATCGATCGCGAGCGAGCCGACCCCCACAAAGCCGTCGATAAAGTTTTGGATCTGTTCCTCGAACTAGGTGCTGACGACGATCAGTGCGAATTTCCCTATCTCTTCGGTTCCGGCTTAAGCGGTTACGCCAAAAAACACCTCGAAGACGAAGGGGTAGATATGAAGCCCCTCTTTGAAGAAATCCTCGACCACGTACCACCCCCCGTCGGCGACCCCAACAAGCCACTACAACTGCAAGTAACCACCTTAGATTACTCAGAATACGTCGGTCGCATCGTCATCGGCCGCATCCACAACGGCACGATTAGAATCGGTCAACAAGCAGTCTTAATCACCGAAAGTGGCGCGATTGTCAAATCAAAAATCAGCAAATTGATGGGCTTTGAAGGCCTGAAGCGGATTGATATCCCAGAATCTTCTGCTGGTAATCTTGTCGCCGTTGCAGGTTTTGCTGATGCGTATATTGGCGAGACAATTACCTGCCCCAACGACCCGCAAGCGCTACCTTTAATCAAAGTAGACGAACCAACTTTGCAGATGACTTTCTCCGTGAACGATTCGCCGTTCTGCGGTCAAGAAGGAAGTTTGGTAACATCGCGACAAATTCGCGATCGGCTAATGCGAGAACTCCAAACCAACGTCGCCTTGCGCGTCGAAGAAACCGAATCTCCCGACAAATTCCTCGTATCCGGCCGTGGCGAACTCCACCTCGGAATCCTGATCGAAAATATGCGTCGCGAAGGATACGAATTCCAAGTATCCCAGCCGCAAGTAATCTACCGCGAAATCGGCGGTCGTCCCTGCGAACCCTTTGAATGTTTGGTGTTAGACGTACCCGAAGAAGCAGTCGGCGGCTGCATCGAACGCCTCGGTCAGCGGAAAGCAGAAATGCAAGATATGCACGTCAGCAGCACCGGTCGCACCCAAATCGAATTTTCAGTTCCCGCTCGCGGTTTGATTGGATTCCGAGGCGAGTTTATGCGCTTGACTCGCGGCGCTGGAATTATGAACCACAGCTTCCTCGACTATCGCCCCCTCGGTGGAGAAATTATCGCCCGTCGCAACGGAGTATTGATTTCCTTTGAAGAAGGAATTGCAACTACTTATTCACTGAAAAATGCTGAAGACCGTGGCGTATTTTTCATTACCCCCGGAACCAAGGTTTACAGAGGGATGATTATCGGAGAAAACAACCGAGATGAAGACATGGAGCTGAATATTTGCAAGTCGAAGCAGTTGACAAACCACCGCGCATCTGGCGGTGAAGAATTGGCGCAATTGCAAGCGCCAGTCGATATGAGTTTGGAGCGCGCTTTGGAGTACATCGGCCAGGATGAATTGGTTGAAGTAACTCCTAAATCAATTCGCTTGCGGAAGGTTTCTAAGAAGTTGGTGAAACGCTAAAACAACTTGTAGGGTGCTCTTCGGCGCACCTTACTGGTGAAACGCTAAAAAAACTTGTAAGGTGTTCTTCGGCGCACCTTACTTTCTATCGACCGTAAAAACCTGCCAGAACTTAAAAAAGTATATATTATTTAATTGTGCTTTGGTTATTTTACTTAATTTTACACTTGAAAGCTGATATTTATCGGTAGGTATTTCCCCCAAAACCTTTAAACACCACGCAAATAAGATCCTCAGAGAAGCACAAGTATTCGGATTAGATAAAACCTTTTCAACATTAAGTCGATCGAGAATTTGGTCGCCGTGTTCCTTTTCATTAAATCTAGAATATATCTGTTTGAGTTTACCTTTTGGATGGCTAATAATTTGATTTTTTTATTATTTATTTCTATATCATAGCCTGCTTTTCATGTCAATTGGCATATCGGGCTGCTCAGGTGTGATCGCGCGATCAACTAACCGCCACAATATGTTTTAATTTATATTTGAGCAAAATCCAAACAAAGCCAGCCATGAGTCCTAAATCAATAGCCGTAATCAACTTCAAAGGCGGTGTCGGAAAGACTACCGTCACTTGGAGTCTGGGAAATATTATATCCCAAGGAACAGACTTAGAAGTCTTGATGTTAGACTTAGATCCGCAAATGTCGCTCACAGAGGCGATCGGACTTAACGAAAATACAGGTCATTTAGATGACAAGTTTGGTAAGTGGTACGAAAAATCCCTCAAGCATAGACTTACAATTTACGACGCTCTAGAAGTCTTTAAAAAAGCCGGACAAAACTTTAAATTTCCCGTTGGTTTCGACACCATTTATCAGATTGACGAACAGTTGCATTTTGTCCCTTCAGTTGAAGAATTGTATTGGTTAGATATCGATGGATTTGAGGGAAAAAGTGTTAAAGACTTCATCCGCAGATTCATCGGCAAAATCGCCAACTCTGCCAATCTCCCGAAATACGACTTGATGCTTTTTGACTGTTCGCCTTCCTTCAGTCTCCTCACCTACAGCGTACTTTCTTGCTGCGACTTAATATTAATTCCCGTCAATCCCGATTATTTTGGTTCTAGGGGATTGAGTTTAGTTTTAAACTCGCTTCAGAAACGGATTGAGCCTTATCCGTTTCCTAAGATAGCAGTCTTTATGAATAAAGCTAAAACCTATGGAGGGTTGCTGACAAATGAAGTTCAGTTTTACATGAGAGAAGTAAAGAGACTTTGCGATGAGATATCAAAAGATAATAACATAGAAGTTAGATTTTTAGAATCGACGATTAGGGAAAGTGTCGGGCTAAAACGGGCGATTAATGAGGGAGAACTGCCGCGAGAATTAGTTAGAGAATTTGAAAAACTATGGCGCGAGTGTGAGGAGTATCTGAAATGAGTAAAAAAGAAATTTTGGCTGCTTCCGAACAAGAAAGCGGGGGTTTAGTTGAGGAAATTGGCGAACTTAAGGAAATCTTGCGGGACGTTGCTAGAAAATTAACCAGGCTTGAGACTCAAGTCAAGCGGGGAGTGGTTTCTGCTGGCTCAAAAACTTCGGATATTACCAGGGGTGCTGATGTTAATAAACCTGTTAATTTATCGGCTGCCAATGTTCTAGAAGTTTATGAAGAACTGCGTTTACAAGCTAAGAATGGTAATGAAGAAGAGGTGAGGCAAAAGTTGTTGGCCATGAGTGCAAGTGACTTGAACTTGATGTGTTGCGAGTTAGGGATGCCGCCCAGCAGCAAGAATCCGTCGCGCAAAAAAATGTTCGAGCTAATTATTGGCAGAATTAAACAGAGTTTGAGGCTATCGAGACATATCGACAGACAAACACTTTGAATCGGGCATTGCGAATTGGGCATTGGTAATAGCTTGGAGTTAGAATTTGCCATATCCCCGCAGGACTTTAAGAAGTCGGAGATATGAGGACTGAAGACTGTGAAAATTTAAAAGTAAGGAGATGATATTGACAAAATGCTTTTGAATAAATTATTGCGACTTAGTTCGATCGCCCTCATCTCCCTAACACTCTTAATCAGCTTGTTTTTGAGCCTTCACAGCCCTCCCCCAACCGCAGCCCAAAAACCAAGGATACTAGCGTTTACCGCCCTCCAGATGCGCGGCAGCGAGACCATATCTAATTTATTTGCGGTCAATGCTACCACTTCCGCTCGCCGCAAACTTACACCTAATATAGATGTTAGCGCTCCCCTAGTGTGGTCGCCCAACGGTCAGCGACTGGCTTTCGTGAGTGGCGATACCGAAATTTATACAGTCAATGCTGACGGTTCTCGACTAACTAAACAGTTTGCTGAGGGTGGTTGCAAAGCACCTAATTTTGAAATAGCTTGGTTTTCCAACAGCCAGAAACTTGTTTTTGCCCGTTCTTGCGACGGTTTTACCTCTGATGCTCCCGGTAGCCAATCACTTTATATAAGCGACACTTCTGGCATTAAAGGAACTAAATTAGTTCGGGAATTAGAAGTAGGAGGAGAGCCGCCTCAAACGGAAATTTTATCGGAATTTTACCTTTCGCCGGACGGTCAGCAAGTAGCATTTGTCAAAGATAAAAATATTTACAAAATGAATGCCGACGGTTCGGGAATGACCAAAATAACTAAAAGTCCCGGCGAATATATATCTGGCGGCAGTCAACTTGTTTGGTCGCCAGATCGCACAAAAATTGCTTTCATGTTCGGCGCTTATCCGCAACAGCAAATTTACACAATTCATGCCGAGGGAACCAACCTCAAAAATTTGACGAACAACCCCCAAAATGAGGTTTACAACGTCAAAATATTTTGGTCTCCCGACAGCAGTCGCATTGCTTACTATTACAATAAACCTGGCGATTCATCAGGCGAACAGCAAGATATCTACCTGCTCGACATTAACCGGGGGACAGCCAAGAATCTCACCCAACAACCCAGAAACTACAACGAAATTTCGTGGTCGCCGGATGGCAAATTTATTGCTTTCGTCGCCGGAGAGTTCAACAATCAAAAACTCTACACAATCAATGCTGACGGGAACCAGCTAAATCAACTAGCTACCAGGCTAAAACCGTCGGAAATTTCTGAATTAGCTTGGTCTTCTGACAGCCAGCAAATTGCTTTTATATTTAATGAAATCCAAGGAGACAAAAGCAACTTGTATGTAATTAATCGGGACGGTTCGGCCTTGAATAAATTGACAAACGACCAGGATTTGAATGCTAGCCATCCGGTTTGGCAACCGCAGTAAAGTTAAGAGCCACAATATGCTGTAGGGGTGGGTTTTAGCACAGATAAACCCAGAACGGTGGGCTATCTTTGCACCGCCTTGGAGCGAAAGCGGGTTACTGAACAAGAAAGAATCCACCAAACTCAACACTCAAAAGTATTCTCAAATTGGGGAAGAGGCAATAATTTTTTTCTCCTTTAATGGCTGGTGAACTTGCAATTCATTTGACTCAACTTCCTGGTGTTTCTCATCCTGCACCTGTTTATCAATTTTGGGCAACTTTAAAATCGCCCCAGCTAAAACCCAATAATACACGGACACTGGATCTACATCCAGCGGATAGTATTGAGTATTGATCGTAATAAATGCAACAAACACCCAAAAACTAGCTCCGTAACTCCGCAAACTTTTGTCCTTGACAGATCTGTAAGCTCTAAAAGTTAGAAAAGCTAAGTGTAAAAGCATGAGCTGAAAACTAATCATTCCCGGATAACCGAGTTCGTATATCAATTTAGGTTGGAAAGTTTCAATTAGCTGCGTGGCACCAAATATTCGCGTTGAATTAGTGGCTCGTCCCACACCTCTACCGAGAGGTTTGTCAATGATAAAATTGTTGCTCTGCTCGAACTGATTAAAGAGAAACTGCTGGGGCGGTGCAGCATTCCAGCGACGAACAAAGCTCTCCCACCGCTGCTCGACAATTCCCGGGTTAATAGCTGCACCGACAAACAGCAGAATCGCCAGTCCTGCACCGACGGGAATAAATCGTTTTAAATTAACTAATTGACCGGTGAGAACTAGCAGGATTGCTGTAGCAACGGGAACCATAACTAAAGCAGCTCTTTGACCGGAAATAACTGCATTGGCAAATACTAATGCCATGCCAAATAAACCGATAACTCGCCACCAGAATGAAGGATCGCAAAAAGCAGAGGCAAAGGTTAAAAAAGCATTAGAAATTAAAAACCACGCCCACTGCCAAGGCGCGACAAAAGTTCCCGGCAAGCGGACCATCTTGACTTCTGGACTGAACACCAAAGAACCGCCGACAAAACATCTAGCTTCCAGCGTTGCTTTATATAATTCTGCTCCGGTCATTCCTCTGGTTCCCGCACACTTTCCACTTTGCAGCAACAGGTACTGAATCAAACCGAGAAGGCAGCAAACGATCGCCAAAACGATGTGCATTCGACTAAAAAATACCAAATCCTTCTTAGTGCGGAGCAGATAATAGGTACAAGCAATCAGCGGTATGTAACCTATCAATACTTTTAAGCCGAGAATTCCTTGCAGAATTGGTTTGTCGCCCGCCCTAGGGTTGAGCTGCATCTCCCCGTTGACAAAAATTAAAGTCAGCATTGCCATCATCAACAGGATGCTAAAGGTAGAAAGCATTTGTTTGGGAATGAACAGGCGCAACTGTTTCTTTTTGCAGCTTTGAATTAGGGCGATGAGAGCTGGTATGTAGAAAGCATCTTTGGCTACTTGAAATGCAGCATTCCCGCCGCCAATTGCGTAGGTAATTGTACCACTGAAAGGCAGGTAAATTAGAAAAGTCCACAAAGCTTGACGGGGATATTTGTAGGAAAGCAGCAAGATAGCTGCGGCTGCGCCTCCTGCAATAGCAATCTTAGGGCCTGCTACGAACAACAGGGGGATGCTGAGAGCAACGGTGACTAAGCAGCTTATGGCGATCGCCTGCACCAATTCATTGCGCTTTTCTGAAATTTTGCGTTTTTGTGCAGCTACTTCTTTTTTGCTGAGCGCTGTTGTTTTTTCGCTGTGCTTGTGTTTGGATTTCTTGGATTTGCGCTTGGTTTTCAACATATAGCAGAAGCAAGAAGGAAAAGGGAAGAGGGAAGAAGGCCCTTCGACTTCGCTCAGGGTAAAAAGAGGGAAGAGGGGAGAGGGAAGAAGGAAGGAAGAAGGAAGAGGGACTTAGTTGCCTAAGAGAGAAAGAAGAAGAAATCGACCCCTTATGTTTGTGCAATTAAGAACGTCCTCCCGTGAGGGCAGTTCCTATAATTTTTATAAGGCACTTATGTTGAAGGCGGAAGACACTCTGATATAGAAGGCTGGAGATGTAGAAGGTAGAAGACAGAAGGAATAGAAGCGAAAAATTTCGGCAGATGTGGTTACTTATTTTTAAAGTCAAGATCGAGAAAAAGTCTCGGTTTAGATTGTAGGTGTGACGCGGGCACAAATTACACTGGCGACCTTGTAGAATATAACTGCTGCATCTATAATGTACAAAAATGTACAAATCTCGAAAAAATAATTTTAATGTAGCGGTGAATATGAAATTAACAAAATTTGTATCGATCGGCATTGCCCTACTTTTAGGATCAAGCGGGAGCATATTATCTAGCAGCAGTAGAGCATTAGGGGCCGAAAAAGTTGTCCTCACCTTTGGCCCGATCAGACAAGCCATTAATGTCAGCGACTTAGAAGAATTTGCTAAAAACGGCACGACGACGCCAACCCTCCAACAAATTATCCGGTTCTCCAAAATGGACGCGCAAATGCTGCGGGGGTTCATGGGTTTAGAAATTGGTTTAAAGCCTGCTAATCTGGCGAGGGTAGTTTACAGCACCCCGGGAGAAAAAATCACTGACGACATCGGTCAAGCAATTCGGACTCAGCGCCGCACAGAAAGCGGAAAAGCTCTGCGGGCAGCGGTGCTCCTGGCATCCGGGGATGACGGTAAAGTATCGCTGCTCGAAATCCTGAAAAAGTATCCTCTCAACGAGGTTTACGTAGATGTTGCCAGCCTTCGCACCGCTGTTGGGAAAGTTCAGAGTATAGCCGGAACTCTGCGAAGCCTGCTTCAAGATGTGACGAGATCGACAACTCGCACAACTGAAACAAATCCCACCGAAAGTCCGATCGAACCTCGCCGCAGCGTGCAGCCAACAACTCCGCCTCCAGCGCCGCGCCGCGCCGCCCCCTTGCCAGCACCCGCACCGCAGCCTGTGACGCCGGTCAGAGGGCTTTGGTAAAAAAATCATAAAGGTGTCCTAAAGGCGGGTTGAAGCGGCTGTTGTGGCATTCTGCAGACACTTTTGATATCAAATCCGTTAGCATCGGAATAGTAAATCCGAGTTGACGGTTGACGGTTGACAGTGAACAGTCAACCGTCAACCGTCAACCGTCAACATCATTCCGGTGTAACCGGAAATGATATGAGACCAAACCCGCCCCGGCCTAACCCTTATCCCAACCCCAAGAGGGTTAGGACTTTTGTGAAAACTCCCAAAGCAATCAATTTTTCTTTAGCAATTTTTTGAGCAACTTAGGAATCTCTGAAGGTCGAGCCGCCACAGGTATGTCCGCCTCTTCAAAGGCAGCCATTTTGTTTGGGGCCGAAACTCCAAAGGCTTTCTGGGCAGCCGCTCGAGAACTGATCAGGATGCCGGCGTGGCCCAAAGACGGCCCCTTGGGAGCGTAGCGGCCGGCCAGATAAGCAACCACGGGTTTGTCGATCGCCGAAGCGATGTAAGAAGCAGCAGCTTGTTCACTCCAGCCCCCAACTTCCCCTACCAAAACCATCGCTTCGGTACTGTCGTCTTCGTCCAAAAGTTGCAGCCACTGCATAAAAGAAGAACCGACAATCGCGTCGCAGCCAATACAAACCGCCATCGACTGTCCCAACCCAGCCTCCGTTAGTTCTAGGGCAACTTCGTAAGTCAAAGTGCTGCTGCGGCTGATCACTCCCACCGGGCCGGGAGTGTAAAATTCCTTGGGGTGAGTTCCCAGCAGCAGTTTGTCGGGGACAATAATCCCCGGACTGTTGGGCCCGATTACCAAAGTTTCGGTGGCTTCTGCTTTTCTGACTAAGTGCACCATATCCAGAGGAGGCACTCCCCCAGTAACGATCGCAATTTGCCGAATTCCTCCGGCGATCGCTTCTAAAGCAGCATCCAGCACCGAGTAAGCGTCTACCAAAATTACCGCAGTGTCAACGTGACCCACTGCCGCCACTGCTTGTTCTACCAAATCAAAAATCGGAATTCCCTCCACTTCCAGCCCCCCCCGACCGGGACTGACACCGGCGACTACATTCGTGCCGTATGCTTTCATCATCAGGGCGGCGCGGGTGGACGCGGGAGATTCTGTAATGCCCTGTACTAGGACTTTGCTTTCAGGAGTTAAATTCATTTTTTCCCACTTGACACTCGATCTGTAAAAAGCAGAAGGCCTTCATCTGTACAGAAATCTCGTTGTTTGCCGATCAACTGCCGCTACTTGACGGAGGATACAGAAGCGGCCGCAGCCTCATCCAAAGTGCTAGCTAGCTGCACCGGCAACTGTCCCAAACGCTTTTTAACAGCATCAGCATCGATCTCTACCAGCCGGAGCACAACTTGGATGTGGCGGTTAGCGCGAGCTTTCCGTTCCAAATAGCCGGCTACTGCAGCGATTATTTCCTCGGTTTTGGAGGCGCTGCCCAAAATATTTACAAGTATCACCTTAACGCTTTTATCCTGAGCGACTAACTCAAGACCCAACTCCGCGCGATCGCGCAGGGCATTTGCTGCATAGTAGCGGTCTAGGGAACCAATATTCACAAAATTAGCTGGTTTTCCTCCTTGGTGGGTTACTGCATCTAGAGTTGCCATTGTCAGGCCCACTCCGTTGCACAAAACCGCGATATTCCCGTCTAGTTCGATTAATTGCAGGGATTCGGAATTCGAGATTGGGGATTTAGATTTGGGGTCAAACTCCGGCAACTGCTGAACCTTCGAGTGGGAATGGGAGCGATCGCCAGAGGCATGGGGACTTCTTCTTTCCCGTGCCAACCCGCTGCTTTGCCTCTTTCCCGATAGTGTTGCCAAATCTGGATGCCGCCCCAAGGCATCGTCGTTGGCGGTGACTTTACCATCTAAAGCCATTACCTCTCCCGTCGGACTGATGCCGAGAGGATTGATTTCTACTAGATCTAAATCTTTTTCGACAAACAGCCGGTACATTTTTTCGACAATGGTGCTCACGGATTGAATCAAGTCTCCCTGCAATCCCATTTTCAGCGCCAGACGCCTCGCGTAGAATGGGGAAAATTCTTGATCTACGGCAACTTGCTGCATTTGCTCGATCGACCCTTCGACATCCATACCTCCTTGGCTCGAACCCAGAAGCACCGGGCGTCGCGCTACGGGGTCTAGGAGTACCGCTAAGTACAATTCTTGGTCGGCGTTGTACTTTGCTTCTGCCAGTAGGACTTGGGGATACTCATCCTCGATGGGCAAATTAAAAATTGTTTGAGCGGCTGCTACTGCATCGATCGTATTTTCTACAAACTTGATACCGCCCGCCCTGCCCCGTCCCCCAGCCCGCACTTGCGATTTGAGTACAACTGGGTAGGGAATTTTCAATCCTTTGAGGTCGGCGGGATTGTCAATCCGCTGCGACGGCAAAATCGGAATTGCCATCTGTCGAAATAAAGATTTAGCTTGGTACTCTAACAAATCCATTTATCAATTACGGGTGACGGGTAGTTGGCAACAAGCAATTCGTCCAAATTGGCAATTCATAATTAATAGATAGTAATTGGTTTTTTGTCAAGTTAAAAGTTAAAAATTCTCGCTTTTATCTTTTAATTTTCGACTTTTGTATTGCCGATTACTTATTCGCTATTACCGCTCGCCGATTACCTATTACCTAAGCTGTTTTAAAGTGTTTTTTTCTCGGAATTGCCAAATTTTACTCTTAGGCTCTGGCGGGGAGATATTTGGCGAGCGTTGGTGTTTTTTTGTCTCGGAAAATCGTCGGACGTTCGGCGATACTGTGCCGAAATATTTCTGCGAATTGTTTACTTGATGCTATTAACAGCCCCTTGATGGACGGTTTTGACCCATTTAAGCCGCTTGGGCCGTACCGCAATCCGAGCCGTCACAGTCCCTACCAGCAGCCAGTGGAACATATACACAGTACCCCGCAGCGTTTGCAGTAAGGTGAGAAAAACTCTTTTAACGTCAAATTTGGTTTCTTTGCGAGTGCGGCGCAAACCGACAAACATTCCCACCACCGACAATGTAAGCGTCATAAAAGTTATGGGACTGGCGATCGGCATCCGGCGCAGCGCAATTGACATCACAAAGTCGGGTAGCGCTACTGTGGGTAAGAAATATTGAGATACCCAAAATCCAAATAAATCCCAAGTTTTCCCAGTTCCCATGCGGTTCCGCAAAATTAGCCGCCAGTAGTCAAGATAACGCTGATAGCCACCTTCTGCCCAGCGATTGCGCTGGTGCCACAGAGCGCGAGCGTTAGTGACTCCTTCTTCTGACACGGCTGGGAAAGCGAGAAATTCAATGTCCCATCGGTTTAGGTGCAGCCTCACCGTCAAATCCAGGTCGTCGGTAATCGTCTCCTCGTTCCAGCCTCCGCAGCTTTCCAAGGCGGTGCGGCGCATGAATTGGCCGTTACCGCGCAATTCTCCAATGCCGCCGATCGCAATCCGCTGCTGTTGGAAAAAACTGTCGAGAGCCATTTCTGCTTCTTGGCCACGAGTCCACAAATTTACCGAAGCATTGGCGATGGCTTTTCTGACTTGCACAGCCCCTACCTTTTCTGCATCGAACACTGGCAGCACCCGGCGCAGCAAATCCGGCGTTACCGTCGCGTCGGCGTCAAATATTCCCACAAATTCCCCGCGAGTCAGTGGCAACACTTGATTCAGGGCTCCAGACTTGCCGCCGCTGGCATTTGCTCCTCGGCGAAATACTTTGAGTTGGGGGTACTTTTTGGTTAGCTGTTCCAATACTAGCGGCGTGGCGTCGCTGCTGTGATCGTCGATCGCCCAAACTTCGTAGCGGTCGATCGGATAATCTACATTGCAGATGGATTCTACGAATCGGGCAATCACCGCTTCCTCATTTTTCGCCGCCACTAGCAGCGACACGTAAGGCCAATCCTCTCGACTTTCATCGGCCAGAGGCGGCAGTGCGGGCTTGGGTGAAGCAAACAAAACTCGAAATGCTTGCATCCACAGCAGTCCCGTCAACCCCCACACTACCCACGCACCCCAAGAAATCAAGTGCAGGGCGATCGTGCCGGCCCAAATCGCAGTCAGCACTGCGGCGGCTTTTCTGCGGCGTCCCCGGTACAGATTTTGAGGAAAAGAGGGAGTTCCCGGCACAGACACCGCAACCGGGAGCTCTGCTTTTGTTTCCGCGTCAAACACCCTGTCGCCAATGTCTGGTATAGCAAATACTTTGCTGAGCTTCGAGTGCGAGGTCAAACTCTTGAGCTCTTCTTGAGCTAAATCTGAGATGTCCAAGTTAAGCTCGCTGCGAGCGTCGTTTTCTGGCCAAGAACTCTCCTGCATAGGTTACTTGATTCAACCACCAATAGTTTTTGATTTTAGATATAAGCATCTACTGTATCAGTTTCTGGACTTTTGTCGAAAGCGGACGGGAGGACAACCAGCGGGTTCGGTGCTTGTACGGCCCTGGTAAACGGGCACTGCATAGAGTATTTTGGTTGACTTTTGCTTGCGATCGACCAGGAATATCTGCTAGTTTTTTCTGGGGATCTAAACTATCTGTTAGTAATAATTGTCTGAGGTGGAAATATGTCTATTCCTCAACTCAAGCCAGCCGATGACAAAGAAGTGAAAGTCTACGCGCCTTTCTGTCAAGAGCCCAGGCGCAAGTTTTTACCGCACGCTATTGGCCTCTACAAGCTCAAAAGCTTGGAGGGGGCAAGAAAAATTGACGGCGGGGAGAGCGTGCCGTTTGTCGCTAGTTGGAATATCTCGTCGCTGCCGATCGACTTAACCCGCTGTCGGGTGTTGTTTGACGGCAATGCTGAACTCAGCTACGAAGTTACTATGCAAAGCTCTGAGTTTGTTAGTTGCTTAATTGAGGTACTTCTGACTTTTCAGCGAACTCGTACTGTCGATTTTTCTAAAACGTTTTACCGCAAGCTGATGCGAATGGATGAATAACTTTCACCGCAGCCGCACTCCCGAAAGTCCGCAATTGACAATCAAGCAATTTAATCCGGGGCCCCCGGATTGATTCGTGGATCGAGAAAAAAGCTCCTCGCTCGCGATCGCCAGCCCCCGGATTTATCAGTGGGGTCGCTTTCTTCAATCTAAAATCTAAAATCTAAAATCTAAAATCGATTGACGGGCGCTATAACTGGCGCACCAATAGTGTAACGCCTCGACGGCAACATTACATGATTGGTGCGCCAGCCCTATTTGAGAAGCGGAAAGAGTAAGTGAGTTCTTGGATCATTCTCAATAATCCCTTTGGGGGTCAGCACTTATCCCCATTGCTAAAGTAAATCTACAGTAGTTTTCAGTTGAGCGTGATACAGATTTCGCGTAGGGACTCAGGCGAAGCCTGAGTCCCTACCTGTATTTCATCCTATTGAAAACTGCTGTATTTGTTGTGGGACAAGCGCCAAAGCCTATTGCGGATATTGGTGCTGTGCGAGTACGCGCGAGCGAAGCTATCGCCGTTAGGCGAATCGCGCCGTCCGATTTCGTTCAAATTTTGCGACTAGGTAACTGAGAGGAAAGCGCTGTATATCCGCCCAAGGAAAATCAATCTACAGCGATTGAACTGCGATCGGGCTAGCATCGCAATCAGCCTTTGGGCTGCCGAAATTCCAACCCACGCCGCCCGACAATTTATGTATTGAGAAGCTAGAAGCCCGATCCTAACAAGCTTATTGCTCGCAGTGCCACCGATCAGTTTTAAGGCGGGCGCTCGCAAGAATAATTAATAACTAATCATACAACCTATCCATTTTCAATTATATGCAAAACTGCTTAGGCAAGCACCGTGCTTTCTTCCTATACAATCCTCTATTTAGCCCAGAAAAAAACTCTCCTAAACCCTCTAAGTAGGCTTTCAAGGTAAGCTAGCCCATTTTTACCGTGTTATTTTTATTCGATAAAGTTCTATGTTAATATCTAACTTACGCAATACGAATGGGTGAAAATCTTACAATTAAAATCGGTTGTTAAAGGAATTAGGGGGCGATAAATACTTCTTAAAAACGGCTGGTACAACAAACAATTTAAAAACTGCTTCCCCAAAATCAAGTAATAAAAATGGGAAGCAAAGGATTGGGAACAGGTGAATAAAAGTTTTCAGCAAAAAAAGAATATGCCCAAAAGCGACAAAATCGAGTATAATAATATTGCAAAATTGAGTCGCAGTTCAGAAATACTGTAGAAAAAACTAAATTTATTGAAATAGACAGGTGCAAATTGAGGATTGAAGGCGTACCCAAATTGACTAAATATTTGCTGATCGGTTCCACAAAAGCTTACAGCGGCAAGTCGGCCATCGCCTTGGGGATGGCACTCGGACTCCGGGAAAAAGGACTGGCCATCGCCTACGGCAAACCTCTGGGAACCTGTTTCAGCTCCGAGGGAGCTGGGATCGAGGACGAAGATGTACGGTTCGCGGTAGAGACGCTGAAGCTCTCAGAAAGTCAGATGCCGTCAACACTGCTGTATTTGGATGAAGAGACAGTTCACAAGCGTTTGCGGGGAGAAGACAAGACAGATTACCGCCAGTCTTTAGCGCAATATTTGCAAGCTCCCAGCGGAGACTTGGTGCTGTTAGAAGGCCCAGCTAATTTGGAGGAAGGCAGTCTGTTTGACTTGTCTTTGGCTCAAGTCGCTGAGGCAGTTGATGCCTCTGTGCTGTTGGTAGCCCGCCCGATCGATCTGTATATAGACGATTTGCTGTCGGCTAAACAGCGTTTGGGTTCCCGGTTGCTGGGCGTGGTACTTAATGACGTTCCCTCGGACAAACTCGAATGCGTAACGGCGACTGTGCGGCCTTTTCTGGAGGCTGCGGGTATTCCAGTTTTGGGAATGCTGCCGAGAAGTGCTTTGCTGCGAAGTGTCAGCGTCAAAGAATTGGTGCACCAATTGAAAGCTGACGTGCTGTGCCGTCGAGACCGTTTGGACTTGATGGTGGAAACCTTGACAATTGGCGCGATGAATGTTAGTTCGGCTCTGAAATATTTCCGCAAAGCGAGAAATATGGCGGTGGTGACGGGGGGCGATCGCACGGACATTCAGCTCGCGGCTCTGGAGAGCTCGACTCAGTGCTTAATTTTGACAGGCCACTTGCCTCCTTCTCCCCTAGTGATTGGCAGGGCAGAAGAAATGGAAATTCCGGTTTTGTCTGTTGATTTGGATACCTTAACCACGGTAGAAATTATCGACAGCACCTTTGGCAGCGTGCGCCTGCACGAACCGATCAAGGTGGAATGCGTTACTCAGCTAATGGCAGAACATTTTGACCTTGATGGCATGATGGCATCCTTGGGCCTGAGCGATCGAGTCGATTAATAACAGAGCCGGAGCTGAGGGAAGAAGGTATTCGGCAGAGAGAACTTTTTGTTTAAATAAATAAAAAGCCAAAATTCTTAAATTCTCAATTTTTCTTGAATTCTACCTTGAGCTCCGGCTGCCGAATGTCTTCAGACATTCTGCCTTCTGGCTTCCTCAAATCTCCCGATCCTCTAGTCTGATCCGGTAAATCAGCAATTCTTAACTTCTTTTTGGCGGCAATGGCTAGTGAGTCTGCTAAAATCCACAACGTAGTTTTATTTAATTTAATAAATTCTTTGAGTCAATCAATTGAGCTACCCAGAGTAGATGATTTTTTACAAGAACTTGCGGCGATCCAGCAAACCAGCTCCAAGCGGATTGCTCTTTTGGGTTCTCGCCACGTTCCTATTACCCACCAGCAGCTAATTGAGATGCTGAGCTACGCCATAGTTCTGGGAGGCAATCAGCTCATCACTTCTGGTGCAACAGGCACCAATTCAGCAGCAATTCGGGGAGCAATGCGAGCAGATCCAAATCTGCTGACGGTGATTTTGCCACAAAGCATGAGTCGCCAGCCTCGGGAGTCTCGCGACCAACTCGAACAAGTGATACATTTGGTAGAAAATCCCAAAAATGATAGCTTGTCTCTCCCGGAAGCAAGCGCCATGTGCAATCAGGAGATTATTTCTCGCTGCCAGCAACTGATATGTTTTGCTTTTCACGAAAGCCACACTTTGCTGAAAACTTGCCAGGATGCGGAGGAACAGCGCAAGGTAGTTACTCTGTTCTATTTTGATTGAACTGCGAGGCCGATGATGCTGTTGGGATTACCTGTGTCGGTTATTCTGCTTGATTGTATTGCTGCTGCTGCTGCGCTGGTTTACGCACCGTTTTTGGTGGTTGCGTTCGCCCGCTTGCAGCTAGGCTACGACCAAGCAGCCCCCCGCGCTATGTTTGAGAGGTTGCCGGCTTACGCTCAACGGGCAACTTGGGCTCACCAAAATTCGTTTGAGACGTTTATGCTGTTTTCAGCGGCGGCTTTGATGGCTTTTGTGACGGGGGTAGATTCGGAACCGGCGGGTTGGGCTGCGATCGCTTTTACGATCGCCCGGTTGTTGTTTTCGGTTTTCTATATTCTGAATGTGCCGCTGGGGCGATCGCTCATGTTTGCGATTAGTTCTTCTTGCACAGCTACTTTATTCTATTTCAGTTTAATGGCTGTTAATGGCTAATTGTTATTAGTCACTGGTCATTAGTCATTAGTTAAGAGACGCTTAATTAATGACTAATTACCAACTACCAACTACCAATTACCCATTACCAACTACCAATTACCCATTACCAATTACTAATTTATGGCTGCTAGTTATTCCTTTGATATTGTCAGCGAGTTCGATCGGCAAGAATTAGTTAACGCTGTTGACCAAACTGTCCGGGAAATTCAAAGCCGTTACGACTTGAAAGATACCAAAACTACTGTAGAATTGGGCGCTGAAGCAATTACTGTCAATACCGACAGTGAATTTACTCTCGACGCGATTCACACAGTTTTGCAAACTAAAGCCGCCAAGCGCAATTTGTCTCTGAAAATTTTTGATTATGGGAAAATTGAAGCTGCTAGTGGTACTAGAGTACGCCAAGAAATCAAACTTAAAAAAGGGATAGACCAGGAAATTGCCAAGAAAATCACTAAATTAATTCGAGATGAGTTTAAAAAGATTCAAGGCTCGATTCAAGGTGATTCAGTGCGCGTTTCGGCTAAGGATAAGGATGATTTGCAGTTGGTAATTCAACGGTTGAAGCAAGAAGATTATCCGATGGCTTTGCAGTTTACCAATTACAGGTAAATTTTTGAAAGCTAACTATTGGATTCCCGGTTATGCGATCGCATCTTTGAGTGCTATAGAACTTGCCTTGCGCTTGCTCGGATTCGGAAATCCTGCCTTGCTGCAAGCTGATGCTAATGCTGGCTATATATTTGCACCAAATCAACTTGTATATCGCTTTGGGAATAGAGTTGAGTACAATCAATTTTCTCAGCGTTCTGAACAAATCGATTCAGCAAAGCCTGAAGATACTCTCAGAATTTTGATGATAGGAGATTCGGTTCTAAACGGTAATAATACCACCGATCAGAAAGAAACTCTTCCAGAATTGTTTGAAGCGCGTTTGTTGGGCATAAAAAAGCAAGTTGAGGTGCTGAATGCTTCGGCAGGTTCTTGGGGAATTGGCAATCAATTGGGATATATTCGCAAGTTTGGCACTTTTGAAAGCGATGCTGTGATTTTGCAAATTGGTACTCACGATTTGCTACAACCTCCAAGTAGCAGCGCGGGGGTGGGAAATGACCCGCTGATGCCGAATCGCAAACCGTTATTGGCAATTCAAGAAGTGTTTCAAAGACACGTTATGCCCCAATTTTCAAGTATTTTTGTATCGAATTCTCCTGCGGCGGGAGTGCCGGTGTCGGAATCAAAACGGTTTATGGAAAATATGCAGCGATTTGAGCAAATAGTTGCTTTGGTGCGAGCTAAGAATATTCCGTTGTTTGTGTTGTATACTTGCGATCGAGCGGATTTACTGCCCGTACCGAATCAGCCGAAGTTTAAATCCGAGTTTGTCGATCGGCTAAAAGCTTTAAAAATTCCAATCATAGACACTCATGCAGCCTGGTCAAAATTGCCGAAAACGAGGGTAAAAAGTTATTTTCGGGATGGCGTACACCCCACAGCCCCAGCTTATGAATCAATAGCAGATTTAGTGTTTCAACAGTTGTGTATACAGAAAAAATTGGTGGCGTGTGGCGGGAAGAAATAAGCTGCTTTATAGCCGAAGGAAGAAGTCCGATGGAAGCCGCCAGAAGGAAGAGGTAATTCCTGAGAACTGGGACCTGACAACTGACAACGGATTGGTATTAAATATCTAAACCCGTGACTGTTAAGTCGGGAGGATGTTCGACAACAAACTGGTAATATAACTCTTGCTTTGCTTGTGGCGGCAGAGACATTATCCATTCTAGCAGTCCCATTTCACCTGCTAATATTTTCGGATTAGTGAGAGTCGATCGCACTTTAATTTGTTCATTGCGGCTGACTGGCAATTGTTCTTTTAGTGTCAGGTGTACCTGCACCTGATGCAAGTTTGTCACATTTAAGCGATAAGCGTAACTCGTGCGCCTCTGCTGACCGATCAGTTTTTTATCTACTTGTCTTTCCACTAATTCCCGCTGTATTTTTAACCGTTCATCTATTCCTAAATTAACTTTATATTCTTGCCCGGGGGAAACATTTTCTAACTGCACACGGCCGACAAAAGTGTTGTCGCGAAAGATATTTGCTTTACCGGGAAGCAGAGTTGCGCCTGTCAGCGGATTCACAACAACTGCTTGCAAATAGGCAAAACTGACTAATCGCGGAACGGCTATATATTCAGGCGTAAAGGGATAATTTTCGCTGAAAATCGTCACTTTGTGCGGTGTACCGTCGCTGGGAATCTTGGTAATTCCGCCTACTTGAAATGAGACTGTACCGCCTTCTCTGGATACTTGGGCTGTGGCTATTTGAGCTGCTAGCGGCGATCGTGTTATGGAGCGTGAACGGCCTGCAAAACCTTCAGATAATATCTCTTCTAGGTCTAAAAAATCATCCTCTGATACACCCCTACCACAAAATTGCTCTGGCTCGGTTTTATCGATATACCAAGGTTCTAGTTTTGGTGGGAGAGTTCCCATTCCGGGTTTTGCTGTAGATAAAGTCAGCGCTACTCCAGTCCAATCTTCGCCTGTATTTTGATTGACTTCGGCTAGGTAATTGAGATTAATTTGGTTGTTGGTAGTGTTTACTCGCAAGTCGTAAAGGGGAGTCCAACGGGCTCGCGTGACTACATAGGAAACTTCTATTTCAAAATTGCCGCTGGCACTGGGTTCAATGGCAACAATGATGTTAAAACTTTGCTGCGAATGGGGAGTTTGTACTTGCCCCAACTGCTGCTGCAAAGCTTTTATTTGCTTGTCTATTTCGCGCTGCTGTTTTTCGTGTTGGGCGATCGCACTTACATATTTTAGGTAATTAGTTCCTAAAAAATTGAGCAATTCGCTAGTTTCGTTTAAACCTACCTGCTGTTTGGCGATGCTGCTAGAAAAGAAACCGACGCTTTTTTCGCTCAAACCTTCCACAAATTGGAGCTGAATTTTTCGGGCGGTTATTTTGTCGTTAATTCCCCGTCTTTGGGTTTGTAACTCCTTAATTTGTTGGGTTAATTCGGCAGTGCGATCGCCCACTGGTTCGCTGCTAAACACTCTTTCGCTTCGCACTCCCAAAAGTCGCACAGCAACTGTACCCACACCCGTAGCCCTGACTGACTCTGTGTCGAGGGTTGCAGGAACAGAGGCGATCGCCAATTCTCGCTCGTTTCCCGTCAGAGATACCGTACCGCGCCGCGTCACCAAAGCGCGATCGGTATAAACTGTAACTTCTGATATGCTAGTATTTAGTGTTTTAATGGTATCAGAATTAAGTATTTCTGAGTCAGTCATTGCCAGTGGCTCCTATTTAATAACCGTTTAGTCGATCGAGCTATTTCAAAAATAGTTTATTGGTCAATTTTCCCGATCGCCCATTCCTCTAGAAAATTCCTCTAGCGCATCCAAAGGCGAAGCAAATAAAATGCAGCGTTTCAGCAAAGATAAGTCTAACTCTGGCAGCATTTCGCTGCTAGTAATGCGATCGTAACCTTCCTCTCGCAGATGGTAAAGCTCTAGAGTGCCATCTTCCCAAAACCAGACTTCCGGGACTCCCATCAGTCGGTATTTCTGAAGTTTAATCGGACTACCGCTAGTGATAACAATCTCAATACATAAATCTGGCACATCTTTAATAGTTCCGAAACAATAAGACAAATCTGCCTGATACTCGACTTGCTCTTCGACAATCTGACTGTAAGTACCGCTGGGAAAAAATACAATTCTTCTTTGCAGAAAATACTGTCCCATTAGCAAGCCCATCAAACACCTAATCGCTTCCTGCAACCTTCCAGTACCCACAATTTCTAAAACTCCCTCACAATAAAATAAGCGTACATTCGGCACGTCTTCAAAACCAGCTTGAATTGCCTTGAATTGATGCCATGTCACACCGCGCCAAGTGAAACGTTGTTCGATTGCGGGAGAAGTGGTTGGATTGTCTACAGTTTGAAGCATGATTGTTTTATTGATGTTCAAAATGGTAGCGCGGGAGTGGGCGGGTTTATGAGTTTACGAAATCGTTAGTTTTAGGAATTGATAATTGGTAAAACCCACCCCTACGTTTAATTTTAGCTCAGTGGCTCGATTCCTGCCAAATCCAAAATTTGAGGAATTAAATCTTCTCGTTTGACAGCCATCATGTGAACTCCTTGACAAATCTGCCGCGCTAGTTTGACTTGTTCTGCAGCAATTTTTATGCCTTCCTGCAAGGGTTCGGGAGCTTTTGCTAAACGATCGATAGTCTCTTGTGGGATGTGAACTCCCGGCACGTATTTTTGAATAAATTCAGCATTTTTAGCTGATTTAAACAAAAATATTCCTGCTAAGACTGGCTTGTTGCAGCCCGCTGCAACGTGGTGCATAAACTTATCCAAAACTTCAAAATCTGTAATTAATTGACTCTGAAAAAACTGTGCTCCAGCCTCTACTTTTTTCTCGAATCGACTTTGCAAACCAGACCAACTGGGGCATTGCGGATCGACTGCTGCACCTACAAATAAATCAGTAACTCCGTCGGTTAGAGGTTTGTCATTCCAGTCTTGACCACCGTTCATTTTTTGAATAACTTGCAATAGCCGAACTGATTCCAAATCGAATACACTTTTTGCTTTAGGATGGTCGCCGGCTTTGACGGGATCGCCTGTAAGTGCTAGTACATTGCGAATGCCTAAAGCGTGGGCTCCCATGAGATCCGCTTGCAGGCCAATTAGATTGCGATCGCGACAAGCAACTTGACAAATTGGCTCAATTCCGTGCTGCACTAAAATCGCCGAAACTGCTAGGGGGCACATTCGCAAAACTGCGCGACTTCCGTCTGTGATATTAATTGCATGAACTCTGTTTTTGAGGCGTTCAGCCATTTGAATTGTGTGAGTTATGTCGCCACCTTTTGGTGGGGCAACTTCGGCAGTAATTATAAATTCTCCAGGGGTGGTGCAGGCTGTGCGAAAACGGTTCATGATTATTTGTCTGTTATTGGTTATTTGTTATTTGACGGTTGACTGTTGACGGTTGACTGTTGTTAGTGGGCAGTTGTCAGTGGGCAGTTGGCAGTTGGCATTTTTAACAACTAACAACTAACAACTAACAACTAACAACTAACAACTAAACAGGTAAAGAATAACCGAAAGCTGTCTTCACCTTAGTTAGAGTTTGATTAGCAATAGCTTCTGCTTGTTCTCTTCCGCGACGTAGTACAGAGTCTAAATATCCCGGATCGTCCATTATTTCCTTGTATTTATCCTGAATTGGTTTGAGGGCATTAATTGTCGTCTCTGTCAGCAAGGGTTTAAAATCTCCCCAACCCATGTTTTCACACTCTGTTGCTACTTCTTCCTTAGATTTGCCGGAAAGCAGGAGATAAAGTGTCAGCAAATTTCTAGCTTCGGGGCGATCGGGGTCGTCAAAAGTCAAACCCCGCACGGCATCTGTTTTGCAGCGCTTGATTTTTTTGGCGATCGTATCTGGCGAATCCAATAAATTAATTCGACTTTGTTCGGAAGGGTCAGATTTCGACATCTTGCGCGTGCCATCTGTCAAACTCATCACCCTCGCACCGTCAGTCCGAATTAATGGTTCTGGAAGTTTCAATACTGGCTTTTCGGGTGTGCCGAATTGGTGATTTAATCTGATGACAATATCGCGGGTGAGTTCCAAATGCTGTTTTTGGTCTTCTCCCACTGGCACTTTGTCGGCATCGTAAAGCAAAATATCGGCTGCCATCAACACGGGATAATTTAGCAAGCCTGCATTGACATTTTCACCTTGTTTAACTGCTTTTTCTTTAAACTGAATCATATCTTCGAGCCAGTTAATCGGCGTAATGCAGTTTAGCAGCCATGCTAGTTCTGTGTGCGCCGAGACGTGGGATTGCACGAAAATAGTAGAATATTCTAAATCGATGCCGCAAGCTAAATAGAGTGCGGCGATCGTGTAAGTGTCGGAGGCTAGAGTTGCTGGATTGTGCGGTGCGGTAATTGCGTGCAAATCGACTACGCAGAAGTAATTTTCGTACTGACTTTGACCTTCTACCCAGTTGCGAATTGCACCGAGATAATTACCGAGGTGAAGATTGCCTGTTGGCTGAACTCCTGAAAGAACGCGCTGTTTGCCCATGAGGAAAGAATAGAATTAAACTCACAGTTCTATATTGACACGTTATTTCAATTTCAGATCCTCTAATTTTCTGGCGGTTGACTGTTGACGGTTGACTGCTGACGGTTGACTGTTGACTGTTGACAACTAACAACTGACAACTGACAACTGACTAATTACCAATCTGTCAGCAACCTTGCTTTGCGTAAAACAAATGTCAGAACAGTTTCTTCGCCGGTAATAATATCGGCTCTGCCTTCCATTCCCGATTGAATCGAATACTGGCGGGGGACATTAGCCTGGGAGTTTCCGAAGAATTGGCCGTTGGCGGATTTGAGTTTTGTTAAATAAGTTTGTTCGGGCTTAATTGCCACTTCGTAATAAGCTGTACCTAAATTATTAGTGGGATTTTGAGTGGCGATCGCATCTGGGGCGATTTCGCTGACAGTTCCTTTTAATGTGCCGTAATCGGGAAAAGGCAAAGCCGAAATCCTGATCTGTACGGGTTGGCCGATTTGGATGCGGGCGATGTCTTGGGATGTCACCTTGGCTTTGACTACCAGGGGTACGTCGCTGGGGACGATTTGGGCGATCGCGCTGCCGGCTTGTACGGTTTGACCAGTATTTCGTACTTCCAGTCTGAGAATTGTACCATCTGTGGGCGTGCGGATCACGCTATTTTCGAGTTTTAACTCAATTTGATTGAGTTCTTTTTTAGCTTGAATTAATTGTTGTTGAATGGAGGCTTGCTTGACGAGCAAAACCCGCCGACTTCTGCCCAGTCTCTCGGCGACATCTGGCAGCGATGTGGCGAATTTTACTAAAGCGGATTCGATTAATTCCTGTTGGGCGGAACTTTCACTTTGGATGCTTTTAAATTGGGCGCTGGCCAAAATTTGATTTTCTAAGTCGCGCAGTTGCTGGTTGATTTGCTGTGCTGCTGGTTGAGACTGATTAATTATTTCTTGTAACTGTTTTTTTTGATCGCTTAAACGCGAAGCGTCTATAACTGCGATCGCATCTCCTTCTTTTACTGTCTGATTCTCGCTGACAGCAATGCTTTCGACGGTTCCTTCTGTGGCTGCTTGCACGACGCGCACTTCTCCGGCTGGACGGACGATCGCGTCTGCTTTGACTGTAGCGCTGTATTTGGTGACGCTAGCGAGGGCGATCGCCCCGCCAAAGGTCGCCACCATCAAAATGCCACCCAAAGTCGTCCAGCGGCTGACAGGGGGCAAAAACTGGTCGTTATCAAAGGTTTCAGCGGGTGTGGCTTCGGGAGTGAGAGACATGGCGGCAAGGGGGAGAGGGGAATAGTTTGGAGTTTGGAGTTTTGAGTTAGGGGGAGGGAGAGATCGCTGATTTGTTTTGTCACTTTTACGATCAGCTTTCCGGAAACCAAGCATAGGTTTAGAAGTCTAAATCAAAATTCACAGGGTAAAGGTAAAAATCCGCACAGCTTTGCCGTTCCCACCCACAAACTTCCCCAAATATCAAGACGAGTGAAGCCAGCGGGCTACAGTCAGGAAAATATGGGATTTTTGCCATAACTTTTGGCGCTGTTACCGGGTTTTTACTGTATGCGTAGGTAGTAAGTCAGTACATAGGTATTAATAGGAGTTATTTATGTCAGAAAATCAACAAGGTTCACTCTTCATCGAAGTAACCGATGGAGAATCTGCTACTGTCAACGGTGGCAATATTACCAGCGGTGTTAGCGGTGCTAAAAGCAACAGCGAGACGGATAACAGCAGCCGCGAGGGTCTCACTATGCTGTTTTTCCTGCCGCAGCCTAGCCAGCTTTATCTGTACGATCCGAGCCGCGATCGCCCTTACCCAACCCTAGTGGTTTAGATAGCTGAGTCAAGTTGTGCGATAAAGTAAATTTTGAAAATTTCTCCGTAGTATTCCGGATGTCGTACAGGACTACAAGAAGTATTACTCAGTATTTACACGAGAATCTAGAAATTAAATAATATTTCTAGTTTCCCTTCAATTTTATTAAGTTAAACGGAGTCTAATCATGAAAGAAACAAAGGACAATTCACTGTTTGCTGAACTCACCCCTGAAGAATCAGCTAGCGTCAACGGAGGTCACTATTATGCCGATCGATACAATTGTCATCGGCAGCGGCGCAGTTGGGTCGTGTACCGCCGGAATTGCGACGGTTCATACCGAAGAGTAGTCCGCTACGCCTACTCCTAAAGTTTAGTGCTAGTCAATTCAGATATCTAACTGTGGAATCGAGAAAGCACCCATAACTTTATGGGTGCTTTTTGCTGATTGGGTAGTTGGTGATGAGTAATCTTCTTTATGCTCTACCATTATTCATTTTGCAAAATGTTAAAGAACATCCCTTTGATCGGCAAAATGCCATTATTCGGACAAGTTAACAGGTTTAAGAAATATCAGGTTGTTCTCCAGCAGAGCGAAGAAGATTGCGGGGCGGCTTGTTTGGCTTCGATCGCGAAATTTTACGGACAAAATTTTACTATTAGCCGCTTGCGAGAATGTGCGGGCACCGGCCAAAAAGGGACGACTCTGCTGGGCTTGAAACAAGGTGCTGAGGCGATCGGCTTTAATGCTCGATCCGTGCGAGCCGCGGCTGCTATTTTAGACCAAATTGAGGAAGCGCCTTTACCGGCAATTATTCACTGGAGCGGTTATCACTGGGTTGTTTTGTACGGAAAGCAGGGCGACAAATATGCGATCGGCGATCCGGCCGTCGGTATGCGCTATGTTTCTAAAGCAGAATTAGCAGCAGCTTGGACAGATTGGCTGTGCTTGCTAGTAGAACCCGATGCTGAGCGGTTTTTTGCGGCCGCAGAGGGCCAACCGCCCGCCAATTCCTTACAAAAATGGATGCGCCGGATTGGGATTTATCGCCCGATTTTAATGGAAGCATTTTTGCTGAATGTGGTGTTGGGTTTGCTGTCGATTTCTTCGCCTTTTCTCGTTCAACTGCTCACCGACGACATTCTGGTGCGGGGCGACAGACAACTCCTGGCGAGTGTGGCGATCGCAGTTATAGTTATGAACCTTTTTAGCAGCAGTTTAGGATTGGTAGAGTCGAACTTAATTGCTCAGTTTTCCCAGCGTTTAGAATTGGGATTGGTGATGGAATTTGCGCGCAAATTCCTGCGATTGCCTTTGAGCTTTTACGAAACCAGACGCAGTGGCGAAATTGTCAGTAGATTACAAGATATCCAAGAAATAAATAAATTAGTTTCTCAAGTCGCTATCAGCTTGCCTAGTCAATTTTTTATAGCTGTAGTTTCTTTTATTTTTATGTTATTTTACAGCAAGGAACTGACTTTAGCAGCTACAGCTATAGCTCTGTTAATGACTGCCTCTACAGTGGTATTTCTGCCCGTATTGCAGCAAAAAACGCGCAGTTTATTTGTGCTGGAAGCAGAAACTCAAGGCGTTTTAGTAGAAACTTTTAAAGGCGCGCTGACGGTCAAAACTACTACCAGCGGTCAGCAACTTTGGGAAGAATTTCAAATCCGCTTCGGTCGCTTAGCAAAGCTCACTTTCCGCACTACACAAATTGGCATTCTCAACAATATATTTTCTGGTTTTGTTGCCTCTGCTGGCAGCATTACTCTGCTGTGGCTTGGTAGCGGTTTGGTGATTGACAAGGTATTGAGTATCGGTCAGTTGCTAGCGTTTATTAGCATGAATCAAAACGTTACTACTTGGGTGAATTCGCTAGTAGGATTTACTGATGAAATGACTCGCGTGCAGACAGCTACTCAACGGCTGTCGGAAGTTATCGATGCTGAACCGGAAACTAAAGACGATACGAATAAACCTTTTGTAACTATTCAAGACCGCGACGGTATTGTTTGCAAGGGTGTTAATTTTCACTACCCCGGCCGACTTGACTTGCTGGAAAATTTTTCCGTTACGTTTCCCGGCGGTCAAGCAATTGCTTTAATCGGTCACTCCGGCTGCGGAAAAAGTACGCTAGCAAAAGTAATTGCTGGTCTGTACCCGCTGCAATCTGGTAATATTAGAATTGGCGGCTACAACTTGCAGGATTTGTCTCTCGACAGTCTCAGACAGCAGGTAGTATTGGTTCCTCAAGAAGCGCATTTTTGGAGCCGTTCGATTCTCGAAAATTTTCGTTTGGGCAGTCCAGATATCAGCTTTGAACAGATTGTGAAAGTTTGCAAAATTGCGGGGGCGGATGAATTTATCAGCCAATTGCCTGATAAATATCAAACTGTTTTAGGGGAGTTTGGAGCGAATATTTCTGGCGGACAAAGACAAAGATTGGCGATCGCCCGCGCCATTCTCAACAACCCACCCGTATTGATTCTAGACGAATCTACCGCAGGGCTTGACCCCGCAAGCGAAGCGGACGTTTTAGAACAATTGTTGATGTACCGGCAGGGGAAAACGACGATTTTTATCAGTCACAGGCCGCGAGTGATCGATCGCGCCGATTGGATTATCATGTTAGAACGCGGCCGATTGAAACTGCAAGGCTCGGCTGCAAAATTGCGATCGATTCCAGGAGACCATTTAGAGTTTTTGCATCCTTGAGCGAGTTAATAAAACAACAGGTTTAAATCTGTCGCTACACAAACAACACCGGGAGAATCTCACTTTTGCACCCTACCGCAACCCTCCCCGAACGCGCGGGGAGAAAGTAAGAAATTCACAAATGATCCGAAGATTGCTATATCGTTGGCGGTTGCATCGGAATCATAAAATCGAGTCAACAGTTACCACTCAACTATTCGGTTTTTCGACCCGCCCGTCAACAGTCAACATTTATGATTAGTGCAACCGGAATTGAAATCTCTCATGACTAATAACTTCTCTAAGATTCTTGAGCTAAAGTACATCGATCGCACAATCCGAAAAACTCCAAAGTGTGATAATAAATTTTGAAAGAATGAGATTGTTGTAGTTGGCTTTCTAAGTGGTGGACTGGACATTCGTCGATCGTAATTGACGCGCCACATTCCAGACAAGTTAAGTGGTGTTGGTCTTGGTGGGCGGCACCGTAGAGAGACTCGCCACTCGCGAGAGTTCTGACGTGAACGAACCCCTCTCGCTTTAAACCGTCGAGGGAGCGGTAAACTGTTGCTAGGCCCATGCTTTGGTCGCTGTTACGCAGTTCTAAGTAGATATCTTGCGCTGAGAGCGATCGATTCAAGTGCTTGAGCAAGTGTAAAATACGCTCCTGACTGCGGGTGTGGTTGGTTCTCATAATTTTTTTCTCGAATCTGCTGGAATCAAATCTGTCCCTGTTTCTAGGCTATCTTACTTGGGCGAACCAAATGGCGATCGGCGCGCAGCTCGGTTGTAGAATACAATGGGGCTAACTTTCACATCACCTACCGCAACATTCCCGTGACTCAGAAATATCTTGCCCAAATCTATGTTACCCTCCGCCCTTCTGTTTTAGATCCCGCCGGCACTGCCGTACAGTCTGGCTTGCAACACATGGGATACGACAATGTTGAGCGCGTGCGTATTGGGAAATACGTTGAATTGACGCTGACTGCTGCTGGTGAGTCGGAGGCCCGCGCACAACTCGATCGCGTTTGCGACCAACTTTTGGCCAATCCAGTGATTGAAAATTATCGCTTTGATTTGACTGAAATTCCTGTTGCTGTGGAGACAGCGACGGCATAAATGCGATCGTCCCTAGGGTGTTTTTAAACCCGGAGATCCCCCCTAACCCCCCTTAATAAGAGGGGGACAAGAGTGTTCACAGTATCTATTCAAAAGGCGAGGACAAGAGTGTTCAAAGTCTTTGTTAAAAACACAAGAACTAGAACCACTCAAAGTCCCCCTTCTTAAGGGGGATTTAGGGGGATCTAGACTTTGATACAAGCGAGAGAAACCTAAGATTTCAGTCTTAAGTTGACACCTCTTCCTTCTTCCTTCTTCCCTCTTCCTTCTTCCTTCTTCCTTCTTCCTTCAGCTTATGAAATTTGGAGTTATTGTTTTTCCTGGTTCAAATTGCGATCGCGATGTGGTGTGGGTGACTCAAGGGTTACTCCACCAACCGACGCGGATGATTTGGCACGAAGATACCGATATTTCGGATATTGATGTCATTGTAATTCCCGGTGGTTTCAGTTACGGAGATTATTTGCGGTGCGGCGCGATCGCCCGTTTTTCTCCGGCGATGCGGGCTACTGCGGAACACGCGAAACAAGGAAAGCTTGTATTAGGCATCTGTAACGGTTTTCAGGTGTTGACTGAAGCTGGCTTGTTGCCCGGTGCTCTGGTGCGGAATGCGGGATTGAATTTTATTTGCGATCGCGCTTCTTTGAAAGTCGAGCGGGGTAATACTCGTTGGACTGCGGCTTATACTACGGGTGAAATCATCGATTTGCCTATCGCCCACGGCGAAGGCAACTATTATGCCGATGCCGATACTTTAGCAGAACTAGAAGAGCACAAGCAAGTCCTGTTTCGCTACTGTACTCCGGCGGGCAAAATTAGCGATGCTGGCAATCCCAACGGTTCGTTAAATAATATTGCCGGTATTTGCAACCGCCAAGGCAATGTATTAGGAATGATGCCGCATCCTGAACGGGCATCCGATCCGATGTTGGGCGAAACTGATGGAGTGAAATTGTTTCAAGGGTTGTTGATGGCAAGTGTTGCTGCTGTTTTGTAGTTAATATTTACGACATTTTTGTAGATACCGTAGGGTGCGTCAGTCTTGTAGGGACACTCGAAAATCTCGCAGCGACGCACCCTACAAAATTAAAAATGCTAAAATGATTTGAAAGTCAATACATCGGAGAACAGTCCTATGCCTTCACCTTTTCCTGGAATGGATCCCTACTTAGAACACCCCGATTTCTGGCAGGAAACTCACAATCGATTGATTATCGCGATCGCTGATACCATCATGCCTCAAATTCGCCCTAAATATGAGGTTGCAATTGACAAACGCATCTATGAAATTACCGATTTAAATGAAAGTAACGACGAGTCCCTTTTAGTAGGTATCCCCGATGTCGCGATTAAGCGTCAATCTAATAACCAGAATATTCCTACAGGTTCAGTTGCTACTGTAAGTATAACACTTCCGACTACCGTTAAAGTGCCTGCTCCTGAAAAAATTAATCAGACTTACTTGGAAGTTCGAGAAATGGCAACGAAACAAGTTGTCACCGCAATTGAAATTCTTTCTCCTGTCAACAAACGTAGTGGAGAAGGAAGAATTACTTATCTCAAAAAACGTCAGAGTATTTTAGGTAGTTTAACCAATTTAGTCGAAATCGATTTACTACGAAAATGGGAATCTATGCCCATCCTTAACAATTCTATTCAAAGCGATTATCGGGTTTTGGTCAGTCCCAGTAATCGCCGTCCGTTTGCCGAACTTTATGCTTTTAATCTCCGCGATTCTCTACCTATATTTCCGCTTCCCTTGCGCGAGGAAGATGTAGAACCTATTGTTAATTTACCAGAAATATTTGGCGGTATTTACGATCGCGCTGGCTATGATTATCGGATCGACTATAATCCAGAACCCGTACCGTCTCTATCGGAAGAAGATCGGGTTTGGGCTACCCAAATTTTGCAAGAAAAAGAACTTCGAGATAATTAATTATATTTTACTTTATATCCTAGGGTTAGTCGCGATCGACAATCTCTAAATCCACTTGAAAATTTCGCAGTAAGGGACTAAACGGCAGCCGACCAGATATAATTAGGGTGCATCTCACTTTTGCAAATACATCAAGCGGAAAGTTGACCATTGAGATAAGCACAGCGCAGAGAAAGGATAG
>NZ_JAUBUE010000116.1:0-2879 GCF_036705305.1 Microcoleus sp. B3-D7
ATCAATCTAGGTGTTGGTCAATTAGGGCAATCAGTTGAGAGATCGCCTTCTGTTCTTCTTTTAGCAATTCCTTAAGCTGGCGCATCTGCTCTTGGTTTGGGGGACGGTGTACCAAATCATCAACGAAGTCTAGCATTGGGGACTTTCTAAAAGGTCTGTCCAAGGCAGCTTCATCTCGCAAGCGCTTGGTTCGCTCCAGCTTTGACCGCTGCAATCGGTTTTTAGCCTGACGGCGTGCGATAAGTCCGTCAAGTCTTTGACATACGTTGCCAGTCGTCTTCATCTCCATATATGTCTTTCACTTGTTGTTTCAACTCGGTTAGCTGCTCGGTAAGACTTGCTACCTGATCTTCAATGGCATCTGTTTTATCTTCCTGGATTTCCAGAGAAATTTCCACAGATTCGACATATTCGTTAGAGTCGATATGAGCGTTACCACTCCTACCTCTCCTTCAGAACGGAACGTGATACTTTCGCATCATTCCGCTCCTTGATAATTCCACCTTTGTTATAGGTACGATTCAAGACTAACTGTCGGGCTTGATACTGAATTTCAAATGCAGTGAGCCGTCTGTTGATGTCTTTGTGTCGTGGCAATGTCTGTGTAGAAGTTGTAGATTATCCGGATGATTTTTACCACCTAATGAAAGCGGTAATTTATGGTCAACTTCTACAATGTCTGTACTGGTAAAGTACAAACCACAGTGAGAGCAAATACCCTTTTGTCGTTTGATTAAAGATGCAACTCTGTTAGGAGTTTCCGGGTATTCACCTCGACGCTTACTCCAGTAAATCCAGTCTCCATTAAAAGGACTAGCCTCACCCTTGACTTTTGTATGCCTTACGATTGGCGTACTTGCATGGGTGATTAGTTCTAATCCATCCTCGGTACTGAAACACCAATTTCGGTTTCCTACTGTTCGCCAGTATTTAGCCACATTGATGTCCCCTTTCCCTCTCTTTCTTGCCCAAGCTCTTAACTTATCGTAGGTTAGTTGGTCAACCTTGTTAAAGGTTTTTTTACTAACAACTGTCGAGTAATAGTTTGACCATCCCCTAATGATTGGATTCAGCCTACTGATTAAAGCAGCTTGTGGGGCGGTTTTATGCGAGTCTACTACCTCGGCAATCTTGTCTAGATGGGTCTTAATTTTGACTTTTGAGGGTGTGATTAATGTTTTAAAACCACGTGGTTTTCCATTTGATGTATTAGCACTACGGTAGTTTCCTACTTTGTATTGTTGCACATGGAATCCTAAGAACTCAAACCCGATATTTCCTTCTATTTCATTAAGTATGTGGGTTAGTTTTGTTTTACTTGGTTTTAATTCCAATCCCATGTCATTTAACCATTCTGCGATTATCTCCTGAGATTTCTTGACTACGTTCAAATCCTCATGGATAATCACGAAGTCGTCAGCATAACGGATTAGGCTAAGGGCGTTCCGGTTATCCCGTTTGTTTCCTTTTAGTGTTTCCGCGTGCTGTTTGACTCTTTCTTCCATACCGTGTAAAGCAATGTTCGCAAGTAAAGGTGAAATCACCCCTCCCTGTGGTGTACCCTCATTAGTAGGAAATAACTCATTTCTCGCACAGTACCCGGCTTTAAGCCAGCATTTTAATTGACGGCTTAACGTGGGGTATGTGTGTATTTTCGAGAGTAATGCTTTGTGGTCTATGCGGTCGAAGCACTTTGCAATATCAGCATCTAGCACGTATTTAGCTTTTGAATTGGTACTGATAAATATGGCTCCAATCGCATCGTGACAGGAACGTCCTGGTCTAAAACCATAACTGTTAGGCTCAAATTTTGCCTCCCATTCAGGTTCTAACGCTATCTTACATAGCGCTTGTAGTGCGCGGTCGTTTATGGTGGGTATTCCTAATGGTCGTTTTTCATTACTTCCAGGTTTGGGAATCATCACCCTGCGAGTGGGTTTTGATTTTCCTGCAAGCTTCAACTGATTGACCAAAATAATACGTTGCTTTGGAGATAACGATTTAACACCGTCCACTCCTGCCGTATTCTTTCCTTTGTTGTCTTGAGTTACTCTACGAACCGCAATACACTTGGCAGACCAAGACCTAATCAGGGTCTTTTGTAGTTTGCGAACTGCTTTAACATCACCACGTTCACTCGCTTGGAATATGCGCTTTTGCAACTTAAAAGTCACCCGTTCTAGTTTTCGCCAGTTGATGTCTTTCCACTCCACCGTCTGATTGTTCAGCGTTTTAGATATATTCATTGCTACTTGTTCTACTCCATTGGAATTACCGTGTACCTGTCAGCATATCCACACCATTACAGTGAGGCATTCGCTTTTGATACAATCCCTCTCCCTTAAACCATTCGTTAGCTACTTACTGGATATCGACCTATTTCTAGTATCCAGAGATTTAAGAGATTTACTTCGTTCCGATTACACATTTGTTTGAGTCTTTAGCGTGATGCTATCCACCGGGTTTACGGGCGGTGCTTATAAGTCGATTAACGAATCGCTTATGCCATATCCTTGCCTTTTGGCTTGGTGTTAATCAATCTTTACCGTGTTTTTCAACGGTTTTATTCTGATTCAGCCATTACACCATTACAAATGACGATGGTTCCATCACATCTTTGCTTTTGCTACGCATGGACTCTTGCTTGACAGTTACCAAGTTTGGCTCTCAGTAGTTCTGCCTTTTAACCCCGCTTTAGCCTAGTGGTTGCTACCCAATAATCTAGGGGCTATGCTTTCACCTCTGCACTTGAGGGATAGGACTTGACGCACAGCGCCTCACCTACAAATGTAATCAGTTGTCACCAGTCTCAACAACTGGGCTAACCGTCCTATAAGCTTTTCAGCCTACTTTAGGTTAAACGAATCGCACCGTTAACT
>NZ_JAUBUE010000062.1:0-30561 GCF_036705305.1 Microcoleus sp. B3-D7
AATATTATCATCGATTCCAGTGTTTGCTCCACTGCTAGGGTTCCCTTTTCAGTGATCTTTAAAGCTTGCCGTGCAGATTCCGCACCCGCTTGGGCTTGCTGGGCTGATTGTTGGGAAGCCGCGCCCAACTCATCCATTGTGATTGTAGTTTGATTTACAGAGCTCGATTGCTGTGCGGCTGTGCGTTCCTGTTGTTCAACTGTGGCCGCAATCTCTGTGGAAGAACTAACAATCATATTGACTGACTGATTCATTGTCTTTGCAATGCCTGAAGCAATCCACAGAGCGATCGCAATTGCCGTAAGTGCAGCTAAAGCAGTGCTTAAAATCACGACTGTAGTCAGGAACTGCAAAGCTTGAATTTGCTCTTTTTCTCTGTCAGCCAAAATTTGTTCCTGGGTGCTTTGAAACTCCTTAGCTATAGCATCAACCTGACGAAGCTTTGGTACAATTTGTGTCTTCCACAAGTTAAGTCCATCGTCTCGCTTACCTTGATCAACCAAAGAAAAGGCTTGTCTATAGCCTTGGTCTATCTGATCTTGTAATACATTCATTTCATCTAGCCGCTGGAGCTGCTTCGGGTTTTGAACCCGCTTAAGTAAATCTTGATAGAAGTAGTCAAAGCTGTTTACCTGTTCATTGTATTCAGTTAAAAAATCACTCTCTTGTGCCAAAAAATAGCCGCGAGCCGCTTTCTGCATACCTGAAAATCCCAGCTCAAGATCTTTTAAACCTATAACAATAGCATTAGAATTATTGAGAATTTTTGCTTTTCCTTCTACTTCTTTAGCATTAAAAAAAACCAAAGTAGCTGCTCCAACTGAAAGCAAAATTGGTAGGGAATATCCCCACAGAATACGATCTCTTAATTTGGTGGCTTTGAAGTTAATCATCTTAAATTTTTCCTGTCTTTAAAAAAAACAAATTAATCCCCTTCAAAGCAATGGGAACTGCATATCCGAGTCGCCTCCGGTTTCTCAGCTTTAAGTTGGCAAACATGGCAATATCTCCTGTTGGGTTAGGTAGCGGAATTATCTCATTCTCAACCATTGACTCAGACTCATCAAGAAAAACCTGAAAAACTTAATATAGAGCAAGCTATGCAGGTCAAAGGCTTGAGAATTAAGGGTTGTTTTACCTGCTCCGATTTTGGATAAATCCTGTTTATTCGATTGTAGCGATAAATTCAGGAACGAAACCCAAACATCATCAAATTCTCTCCCCCACTCTTCCTCTCTCTCACTCTTCCTCTTTCCCACTTTTGATTGGGGTTCAAGTCGAGCGCATAAATGTTACAACCTAGTTAAGCAACACAATTTTGAGTTCATGGAAATAGTGGTGACGTTGGTGCTGGGTTCGGTGCTGTTTGTCAGGGGAATGCGGTTCGGGCGGGTGTTAGTTCGATCTGGAGTGACGGCTAATGATTTGTTTAAGGGCAGAAATTCGATCGCCCTGCTGTTTTTGGGTTTTTATATTGCTTTGCTGCTACTGGCTCTAAATATACCTCAAATGCCTGTTTTGCCGATCGAGTGGCGCTTTCACGGGATGCGAGTTACTTGGACTTTGCTCAGAGTGATGCTGATGGGAGTCTGCGGTATTGGGTTTAGTATAAGTTGGTTGACAGCGCGACCCCAAGTAATCGCAGTAATTTTAATTTGCTTGCTGGGATTGGGAGGATTTACAGGCGCTGAAAACTATTTTATGGCGCCAATTTACGCGGATTTAATAGATAATTTGCAGCCCAACGGTGTATTTCGGCAAACATCTAACAGCAGTTGCGCGCCGGCGGCCCTAGCAACAGTGTTAAGGCGTTGGGGAATCGATGCGACGGAATCGAGTGTAGCGCGTTTTGCGCGGACGAGTCGCTTGGGAACTTCGATGCCGCAGTTAATTATAGCAGCAAGAGCTTTGGGCGTAAATGCGATCGAACTGGCGCCGACTTGGGAGCAAATTCAGCAAATTAATCGCCCCGGAGTGCTAGCAGTTTGGCTGTTTGACGGCTCTCGGAAGCTACCGCACGCGGTGGCTTTGCTGGGAATGAATGACAGTATTGCTGCAATTGGAGACCCGGCGCGGGGCAGGATTTTCTATTTAGATAGGGCAACTTTTGCCCAGATTTGGCGGGAGGAATACGTGCCGATTTTTCGTTCTGCGGATATCTGGTTAAGTGACAAACAAGCTATGGACTATTTGAGTAAATTAGGATATAATAGCGGCGATTTAAAAGCAAATATCGAGCGCTTTCAAACTGATAAAAAATTAAAAGTCAGCGGTAAGTTAGACCGGATGACTGAATTAATGTTGAGCGGCAGTTTTTTGCAAGAAGTCCCCAGACTGGATGGGAAATAGTTATGGAAAATCGTCAACCGCAGAGGAACTCTTGACCGACAGGGAAGAGGAATCATGCGGTTTTTTCAAACAATCTTTGAGTCATTCGTTGATAGTGATCGCAAAAATTCGATCGCCGCAGCAGATGATCGACGATCGCACCTTGGTAGTGTGGCTGCATGAAATTACCGTAACCGTAGGCAGTTGCATCTAATTCCTCCTATATTTTTACCGTCGATCGCACCTTGGCTACGCCTCACCGTTTTTGACAATTGGGAACAGTTGAATCGCCCATTTTAGGCTCAGACAGCTTTACTTCCCATCCAGGTAAATTCCACCAATTAACTCGCTGATTCGGCTGAATCCAAAAGTTTAGTTGCGTGATCTTGCCATCCTCAAATCTGAGTGTGGGAAAGGTAGGATAACTGGTATCATCGGTTTCGCGATAAGTGCGTCCAAGGTAATTTAGGCAGGTCGTTAATCCGTCAGTAATTCCCAATTCTTCCACTCCCGTTCCCTTCAATTTGGCATCATCGTAGCTGAAAGAACCGTTGAATGAATTGCCCGCTAAACCGCCTTTGGTAACAGTGATGGTGAAATCGTAGGTTACGGGAACTGCGTAGGCTTGGGTTGCAGTGACAACTGTGCTCAGAATAGTCGTGGCGATGCCCACAGAGAGTTTTGAAATTGCTTGCACACTCGCATCCCGAAACAAAACAACACTATAAATTTCGCTTTCAGTCATCGGGAAACTCCTTAACTACGCTTCTCTCGGAAGTGATTTATCGGATATGATATCATAAGTAATCAGTTAAATGCGATCGCAGCAGAGTGCCAAGCAAACAAAAATTATCGCCTAGGATTGATAATGTATACTTTTTTGGCACTGAAAAACCCAACAGAAAACAAGCGTCTTTAATCGCCCAGAATTAACTGAGTAGATTGAACAATATTCATTCCCGCCGCCGCAAATTTTTGATAAGCTGCATCTGCTTGTTCCGTAAAATCAACAACACCCGGAACAACCACAGGCGAAGTGCAATCTTCCAGCAAATAAACCTTCTTTGCCAAATTCGGATCTCGCGCCAAAATTTCCGTTAACAAATCATCAATTGTCCAAGCAACGCAGTGACTTTTGGCTTGTCCGGCCATAATTACTGCATCAAAATCGAGTAATTTATCAATAAACTTAGCATTCTTTTCCGCAATCGGATTGCCGTCGAATCCATCTAAAACTTCCGGCCGCAAAACCGAATAGTTTTCTGTCAGTGGATTCCCGCCTTTGATTTCAAAAAGTGCTTGGCTGTTGCGGGCTATAGTATGAAAAAATACTGCTTCTTCCACCGCAGAAACCAGGGCGTGTCCGATGCCACCCAGCATCGAGTGATAGGGCCAAATTGTCAGGGGATATTTCCCATCGTCGCTGAGTTTTTTGACGTAGTGGCCAGCCTGTTTTTCCAGTGCTGAGAAATTAGCCCCGCTGATGCTGTGGGCGATGGCGGGATTGACTTTCCAAATGCCTTTTTGGACATCTTCGAGTGTAATAGAAGTGGCGGCTGGTAGGGGGTGCTCGCCTGCTTCGTCGATCCAAAAGATTGGATGAAAAATTTGCAGGGCGGTGTGGGTGTCCATTGTCGGCGCAATGGTTGTAATTGCATTTAAATTGCGGTAAATAAATTCGCACAGCCGCAGGTTGTCATCAACTGCGCCGCTACCGGAACGCCCGCCAACAAATAGTTCAAATTCGGGCAAACAAAAGGTATTTTGGGCATCAATTATCAGCAAACAAATGCGGTTTTTGTCGCTGGATGCTGGCTGAATGCTGTGCTGACTTGCCCAATCTTTCGCTTGGGCGGCTCGTTCTCGGTAGGGGACTCGCCAGACTTCGCCTACTTTTTTGGGGTCAAAATGTTCGGGAATTGGAAGTTGGGCTTTTGGTGTCATGACAATCGCTTTTAGGCTAGTTTACAGTAATAATTTAAGTTTGGAGTATAATGCTGATAAATCTTTGCGGGTGAATCATGGCAAAAGAACGAATCCAAGATTATGCTAGGGTAAAATTTAAACGCATAGTGTTGTTTTTTTCGATCGCAATTTGGCTGGCTCTCTTGATTGTAGCAACTAGATCTGCCTACGTTCAAGATGTTTTGAGAACTCTGTTAATGCGGATCGAGGAGTTAGGGTGGTGGGGGCCGGTGGCTTTTGTAGCTACTTATAACTTGGCTACTGTGCTGTTTTTACCGGGTTCGGTACTGACGCTGGGAGGGGGGGCGATTTTTGGTTTGTGGTGGGGTTCAGTTTACGTATTTGCGGCGTCCATTTTAGGTGCTGTATTTGCTTTTGCGATCGGGCGGTATTTGTGCCGCGATCCCGTGGTAAAATATATGGAATCTCACCCCAAGTTTAAAGCTCTCGATCGCGCAGTTTCCCAACAAGGATTAAAAATAGTTTTTTTAACTCGTCTTTGTCCTTTATTTCCTTTCAATTTATTGAATTACGCTTTGGGAATTACTCAGGTTTCTTTGAAAGATTACGTGCTGGGTTCCTTTGGCATGATACCGGGTACAATTATGTACGTTTACTCCGGTTCTTTGGTGGGGAATATTGCGGCGATAGGCGCGATATGTCAGCCAACAAATCCCCAAACAGAAGCAGCAAAATGGTCGCTCAATATCCTGGGTTTTCTGGCTACTGTTGCTGTAACTTTTTTTCTCACTAGGATAGCCAGCAAAGCTTTGGAAGAAAGTATTTAATTAGGAGGATTTGCGAATGCCGGAGTCAAAAGTCGATCGCGTAACTGTCCCCCCGATGGACGAACACAACCAGAAATTAGTCTCCTATTTGCATCCGCCAGATTGGGTAAATCCGCAGCCCGCTAGCAGTTATAATTTAGTAGTAATTGGTGCTGGCCCCGCCGGGTTAATTGTGGCTGCCGGTGCCGCAGGTTTGGGCGCGAAAGTTGCTTTGATTGAAAAACATTTAATGGGCGGCGACTGTTTGAATGTCGGTTGCGTGCCTTCAAAATCTTTAATTCGATCGTCTCGCACTGTCGGCGATATCTGGGAAGCAAATAAATTTGGTGTTAATGTTTCTGACAGTGTTGAAGTGGATTTTGCCGCTGTGATGGAACGGCTGCGCCGCATCAGGGCGGGAATCAGCGATGTTGATTCTGTTGAACGCTACCAGTACAAATTAGGAGTTGATGTTTTTTTAGGTTCGGGTCGTTTTACTAGCAATAATACAGTAGAAGTTGCAGGTCAAACTCTCCGCTTTAAAAAAGCAGTAATTGCCACAGGGGCAAGGGCGCTACAACCGCAAATTCCCGGCTTGCAGGAAACTGGATATCTGACAAATGAAACTGTCTTTAACCTGACAGAAAGACCTCAACGTTTGGCCGTAATTGGCGCAGGGCCGATCGGCTGCGAATTGGCTCAAGCATTCCGGCGGCTGGGCTCGGAAGTCGTATTGCTGCACAAAAATGCTCAGATTTTAGACAAAGAAGATGCGGATGCTGCTAAAATCGTGCAGCAGGCTTTTGTACGCGAAGAAATTCAACTAATACTAGAATCCACAGTAGAGCGCGTTGAGAAAACAAATGCAGGCAAAGTAATTTATTATAAATCTCAAGGTAAGGAAGCATCGGTAACAGTAGATGAAATTATTGTGAGTACAGGGCGATCGCCCAACGTGGAAGGATTAAATCTGGAGGCGATCGGCGTCGAATACGATACACAAACAGGCGTATTTGTCAACGACAAGTTGCAAACTACTAATCCCCGCATTTATGCCGCCGGCGATATTTGCATGAAACATAAATTTACTCACGCTGCTGATTTTGCCGCGAGAATGGTGATTCAAAACACTCTATTTTTCGGACGCAAAAAGCTCAGCGCTTTGACGATACCTTGGTGTACTTACACAAACCCGGAAATTGCGCGCGTCGGAATTGGGGAACACGAGGCTAAGGAAAAAGGCATTGATATCGATACATTTTTGATTCCTTTCAGTCAAGTCGATCGGGCAATTATTGACGGCGAAGAGGAAGGATTTGTAAAAATTCACGTCAAGAAAGGCAGCGATAAAATATTAGGTGCAACTATTGTTGCGCGACACGCTGGGGATATGATTAGCGAAATTACTTTAGCAATGGTTAACAATATTGGTTTAGGAAAAATTGCTAGCACAATTCACCCGTATCCGACACAAGCTGATGCAATTCGGAAAGCAGGAGATGCTTACAATCGCACTCGTTTGACGCCGTTTGTGAAAAATTTGTTTAACCGCTGGCTGGCTTGGACGCGATAAGTAAATAATTGTGGAACAGGCATCTTGCCTGTTCATTATCGGCTTTTATGGGCGGCGTCGAAGCCCACCACAAAATAAAATTCACTCTCTGTGGAACAGGCATCTTGCCTGTTCATAAAAAAGCTGCAAAATTAGGTGTGTTTTTATCCTTCTGCTTCTGTTTCTGTTTCCAATCCAACACCTTCATACAAAAGTGCGATCGGCAAATCAAACCCAATACTTGATAAAGTTACAATCTCTCCAGCAGTGTAAGAATAGTAAAGCCACATTCTCCCCTCTCCCCGACAGTAACGCTCAACAAAAATCTTTTGCGAATCAATTAAGATATACTCTTGCAAAGTCGGAATTTTCAGGTAACAAGTAAATTTTTCATCCCTATCTTTAGCACTTGTACTGGGTGAAAGAACTTCGACAATTATTTTAGGATTCTGAATGAATGTGCGGGAATTGAGGTCTTGAGGGTCGCAACTGACGATCACATCGGGGTAGTAGTAACGGCTTTGAGAACTGACTTGCAATTTCACATCTGACACGTTGATTCGACAGCCTCTGGAACGCAGATGTGGGCGCAATGCAGTGTAAAAGTTAAGTGCAAGATCGTTATGAGGAATTGTACTGCCCGTCATGGCAAAAACTTCGCCGTTGACATATTCGTGGCGAATCTCTTGTTGAGCTTCCCATTCGAGATATTCCTCAACGGTCATTTTTTGGGGCGCTTCGGGAATGGCTATCATAACAAAATATGTTTGCAATGTTACTTTGATTCTAGCATTAGGGGTAGGACAATGGTTGGAAGTTGCGATCGCCCGCGCAAACAAACCCTGCCTTAAAAATCCCCTTCATCTACTTGGAATACCGTCAATCCGAACGACCGCCACATATCAACAACTTGTTGGCGATCGTCCAACACAAACTTAACATTATATTTCCCTTCAATATGTCGCCGATAGAACTCCTCTTTAATAATCGAATCCTTCCTCATATCTCCGGTTTTCCGCATATAAAGACTGGCATAATTAACCTCGTACTGCTGCAACCATTTTTCAGTTTGAGGCTGACAATCATCCGTCCGGCCCGACACTACAATGATATTAACGCTGGACTGCCACTTGCGAACGGTATCTAAGACGGGCTGATTGGGCAAATCGCGATCGCACGTCGAAGCATCAAAAGGATTTCTGCCATTGAGAAGTGCCAGCGTGCCGTCCATATCAACAATAATTGCATCCGGCAAATCCGGGTTATATTCCGGCGGCGCAACGGGAACACGCACGTACTTATTGTACATCTTCATAATTACATCTTTGCCCACCGAATTAAGTCTTTTTAAATCCCGTTTAATACATTCCTCTACCGGAACTTGGAGAAAAGAATCATTAACTTCCACAACAGCTTTACCTTTAACTAACTCCTTGATATGCTCGATGTGAGGACCAAAATTAGTATCATCAACAATGACGTGTTTGCCACTTTCCAAAGCCATCAAAATAATCGTATCTCTCAACTTCACAATAAACTTTTCATTCGCCGGCGACCAATGAGAAGCGTGAGCCATTTCTCTGAGCAAATCTTTATTGCTACGCACCCACTTTGCAGGTTCCGACAGCAGTAATTCCCTAGCAAATTGAGATTTTCCCGAAGCAGGTAAACCAACAAGTACAATAACTCTTTTCATGGTAAGTAGAAGGAAAAAGGAAGTTCGGCAACGGATTCTGTAACGGATGTAACGGATTTCAGGAAGAAGGAAGAATGCTCATACAGCAAGCTTTTTACCCATCTGTATCTTAGGTTTAATTAGGTGCATTTACTTCTTTATTCGGTCACATAAATATAATGTTAATCTTCGTTCGTAGTGAGGATTTTAGTCCTCATTCAAGAAACGACTGCAGTCGTTACTACAATCCTAGATGGATGTAATCTAACCCCAATAGCTCCTCTATTTTATGGATCGTAACATCACGGAGAGCTTCTTTCACTCCCGCAACTCTTCGGGCCCGCAAAGAAAACAAAATCCCGGAATACGGCAAATGTTTCACAGCTAATGCAAAATCTTTCTGAACTTCGATATGTTCGTGCTGTCGGTAAGCTTCCTCGATTTCTTCAACCAAAGATTGATATTTGTCCTTAACTTTTTGATACAACTCACTCCACTCAGGAAAATAAGCTAAAAACTCTTCTCCTTCATTAGTTAAAACAATTTCTATCAGGCGGCGAGTCGAAAACCCTTCGCGCAGATGGGAAATCGCCACATACTGCGGAGACTTAACTTTAACTCTGTTGAAGTTAGCATCGCAGATAATATACCCTTCCGAATCCATCGGATCTAAATATTGAGCCGCTTCGATAACTTCTTTCCAGCTAGTTAAAGGATAGGATGCGACCAATTCCCAGCCATATTTATTGGCCCAAAGACTCGGGTCTGTTTCTACCAGCGTTTGAGTGTTGCGAACCCCGTGCAGCACGATTTGATTGTTTTGTTGCTGGACAACTATTCTATTGTAAGGCGTCATTAACTCAAAGATAAAACACTGGTCGGTTTCTTGTGGCAATTGATATCCCAATTCTTCCCAGACTTTCCAAAAAAGTTCCGCAAAGCTGAACCCAAAACCATTAACTTCGCCGGCGGCGTCGGGAGTGCCGCTAGATTGCACTCTCCATTCTCCTTTGTAAAAATACAGTACAGTCAGAGAACCGTCTAGTTTTTCATAAACTTTGGCATTTCTCCAATCAATTGCAGCGGCGTGAATTTCTCCGTAATTAAAAAATTTGTTGTAGGGATAAGAAACTATCTGCCAATCTTGAGATGAATCTAAAATAATGCCTCGGCACTGCTGGACTATCTTTTCGCCCAGGGGAGATTCTATCTGCGAGTATTTCAGACAGACTAAATCGGGATATTGGCGGTGGCGGGTAACTTTGATATGATAAGTTTCGGACAAAGTTTCCAATCCGTGCTGGCGCAAATACTCTTGCAGTTCCACGATCGACTCCTAAATTGCTCGCCTTCTCTATATTATAGATGACTTCATCTTCTGGCAACCTTGTCAAGATAGTCAAAAAACATTTTTCCCGGAAAAGCAAGTGTTAATTTGGTATTTTGAATTATGGTTGTACATAAGTGAATGCGGTTCGCCGCCCAACTAAACTATTGGAATATTAAGGAAAAAGACCGTGAAGAATAAATTATTACTTTTGGCTACTTCTGCTTGTGTATTGACGGCTTTAGTACCTCCCTCGGTTGTTTTTGGATCTTCGCAATTGTCGCAGCGACAATCGGGAACAACACAAATTGCTCAAGGAGGCACTGCGTTTCCGGCAAATGAAATTTTGCGAAAGTTAAAAGGCAAAACGCAAGTGCCTATTTTTATTCCCAGCAGGATTCCGGTTTCGCAAAAAATGTACTATCCAACTACAGCACAAGCAAACAGCTATAGTATTTCAATCGAGTATAAACCCGATTGCGGCGGTACGACTGTTTGCACTTTTGGGTCAATTCAAGGTCAAAAAGGCGGGGAGTTTACTACAAAACTAGAAGGGGTAACTAAGACGTTAAAAAATGTCAAGCTTGCGGGCGGAGTGAAAGGAGTTTTTCATAACGGTTGCGGGGCTTACTGCACAGCAACTCTTCAGTGGAAAACTCAGGGTTTTATGTATACCGTCGCCATTAAGAACGGACGAGAATCTGATTTAATTTTAATAGGAAATTCTGCTATTCAAGCTGGGAAGCGTTAAGTTTAGCAGTCGGGGAGGCACAACTTCTATATGTAGGGTGCGTAAGGGCGCACCTTACCGTTATTGTATGATATATCTTAACTCGCACTCGCCCCTTACAAGATGCTATTGTTTTTTTTGCGCTGACCTACTTAGGGGGAAATCAGGATGAGGGGAAGATGGCTATTTGCGGCGATTTTTGCTTGTGTGGTGACTGCTTTTACGATAGCACCTTTGACACCAAACTCAGCGTTAGCAAGGACTGAACTCCCTATTACAGAAATCCGCTGGTTTAATTATTCCCCTGAAGATAGCTGGCAACCGATACAATTTATTGTGCCAGATCGCAACACTGCAAAATCTGCCGGCAGCCGCAAGTTGCGGTTGTACGATGTTCATATTGCCAAGATGTTTGAGATTTCTCATTTTCTGTGCGATCGCGATCGTGCTTCTGAGGGTTACAATTGGTCTTATCAAGCGGAAAATGGCAGTATTGAGATGGGACGCTTCAAAATTAGCTGCAGTCTCGCCCGTTCCATAGCAACAGCTTACGGCTTAGGAAAACCCGAAATTACCGTGATTCGCCGCAACTTCAACCTGACAAACGGTCGGCCTTCTTTTGCGCTAGAAAAATACTCAATTCCCACTTTTAACATTGCTAAAAATAGAGTTGTGCAGTGGAGGACTTTTGTGCAAAAGTTGCCCCCAATCTCCGATCACTCAGGTGCAAACCAAGCTAACAGTCGTTTTCCTGCGAGTAACATCTTTAGACAAATCAAAGGCAAAACGCGAGTGCCTGTTTTTCTTCCGAGTAGACTTCCTTTATCTGACATTCAGCAACTTGATTTTGATGTGCAAGCAGGTTCCCACGGTTACATTGTGGGAATGTATTTAGGCAAAGGATGCCGCGCGGGAGCCTGTTATTTCGGCACAATCGAAGCTAAAAGAAATGAACCGTTTTCGCCTCCTTCGCGATTGCCGCAGGATACTTACAGAAGCGTTGAATTGGCGGGCGGGTTCAGGGGGATTTATTTCAATAATTGCGGTGCTTACTGCACTGCTTTTGTTGAGTGGCAAAGGCTGGGGGTGCTGTACCGAGTCACAAGGAAAAACGCACGGCAGCAAGAAGTTGTCCAGATAGCAAATTCTGCACTTCAAGCAGGGCAACGGTAAATTTTGGTGAGAAATGGAAAAGGTACGCGCCAGCGAAGCTATCCCGAACGCGCCTGCGTTCCCACAGGGTAGGGAATCGACCTTTTTCACTTCTCATAAACTTTATTCTGGACAAACTGAATGGTCGCGGTCAAACCCAATGATGTAGTAAACAGACTGAACGCGAAACCCAAATATCCGTTTTTTCTCATCAATTCGCATTTCGGATAACCTCTCATCTTCAGGAATATTGTCCGGCAAAGTCGGATGAATGTTAATCAACTTATAACCAGTTCCCACTGATTCACCTCGTTTTTTTGAGCCGTGACCTTTGATTTGACCCCAAGTATATTTCTCAATTTTATTTAGTCCTTCAATTAGGTCATTGATTTCTGATGATGTCCAGTCAGACAAAAGCCAACGATTTTTATCTGCATAGGTAAATCTGAAGCTAGGATGCTCATCATCTGTACTGCTTGGTCGATTTAACTGAGTTGCCTGCTCTGGAATTCTACTTTGTTGCTTTTTTTGAGATGGCTTTGGTATGTGACTTTTTTTTCCCACCTACGCCTCCACCAAAGGTGCATAGCAGGATTTCATATTCTCGCGGGAGATGATTTTAGTTGATGTTTCCGCAGGTTCTAATCCCTTGCGGGCGTTGAGCCAAGGTGTCTCTGATTGCGTCAATTCTGCAAGATGTTTAGCACTTAATTCTCCATAAGCATTCCAAACTTCTTCGAGAACCTCGATTTCATCTTCCTCAAATTCTTCTTCAAAATTATCGGGAGCTGGAATATCGCTATATTTGTAAGCTTTGTACTCATCCCAAACATCGCGGACAACTGGGCCGGAAACCCAAGCTTCAATATCTTGATGAAATAGTGGCTGGTTTCTAAAGACTAAACTCCAAGCTTGTGCATAATACACGAGCTTTTGCAGTTTCAGCCCAGAAATGGTATCGCCTGCTTCTCGCTCGACACGGCCTAAAAAGTAACGAGCTACATCAAGAGCACTTTTCATAGTTTTAGGATTTGAGTAATTTGACAAATTCACTTTTGATGCTAAGCTATTTGGTGGCTTTAGAAGTACGATCGCAATTACGATCGCCCTTTTCCCCTCGCCACTACATTTCTCTCTCCAAATCTCGCAACCTTTGAGCTAATTCTTTCTCGCTGCAGCTAAGCTAACTCCTCATGTCAACCAGGTTCATCCGGCTCGACCCTAGGTAAATCTTACATCGCCGGCAGCCTTTGCTTCGGAATGTCGATCGCCCCCGTGCAAGCGACGCCCAATGCTGGATGGGAAACATCATCAAGGCTTACGGCTACTGGCGGTCATGCGATTTTAGATTTTAGATTGGCAATGGCCTATTATGTAAAGGTTTGGAGCTTGCCTACCGTTGCATCCTTTTTTCACACAGGCGGTCAAAACCTGGTATTTCTATTTTATCGCCCGAATTATCCCAACCAGCAATTAAAGTCCCCACCTGCGGTACGCTAGATCAGGTGAATATATTGGCTGATTTCAAGCTATCCTCCGATCGATCTTATGTCCCCAACCACATCTGCCCCTTCCCGAACCGTTCGCATCGGTTCCCGCAAAAGCCAACTCGCTCTCGTGCAAACCCACTGGGTGCAAGAACAGCTACAGAAACACTTCCCGGAACACACTTTTGAAGTCCACACCATGTCAACCCAAGGGGACATAATTCTTGATGTCGCCCTCGCTAAAATTGGCGATAAAGGACTTTTCACTAAAGAATTAGAAACGGGGATGATTAACAATGAAACGGACTTTGCCGTTCATTCCCTCAAAGATTTGCCTACCAATTTGCCCGAAGGTTTAATTTTAGGATGCGTCACCGAACGGGAAAATCCCGCTGACGCCCTGGTAGTTCACTCCAAGCACAAAGACAAGCAACTCGACACTCTCCCAGAAGGTTCCGTAATCGGCACTTCTTCCCTGCGGCGGCTGGCTCAACTTCGGCATCATTTCCCTCATTTTGAATTTAAAGATATTCGCGGCAATCTCAATACTAGACTCGCTAAATTAGATGAGGGCGGTTACGACGCGATTATTTTAGCAGTTGCCGGCCTCGAAAGATTGGGAATGGGCGATCGCATCCACCAAATTATCCCTGCTGATATCTCCCTTCACGCCGTCGGACAAGGTGCTTTGGGCATCGAATGCCGCGCTGGAGATACAGAAATCATGGCCCTGATTAAAGCTCTCGAACACTCGGAAACGGCCCAAAGATGTTATGCAGAACGCGCATTTCTGCGGGAATTAGAAGGTGGCTGTCAAGTGCCGATCGGCGTCAATACCAAAATAGAAAACGGTCAATTAACCTTAACCGGAATGGTATCGAGTCTCGACGGCCAGCGATTCGTCAAAGATAGCGTTTCCGGCGCCGCCGAGACTGCTGAAATGATCGGAATTGACCTCGCTCACCGCTTGCGCAAACAGGGAGCTAGTGAAATTTTGGAGGAAATATTTGTCCAAGTTCAGCGCGGTTCCTAAAGGCGATCGGCATCTCTTTGTCAAGGCTTTTAGACGCGATATATCGCCTTTGGTAAAATAAAAATAACAGGCGGTTTGCTTTGGCAAAACAGGTAGAGTAGCAGTCTGATTGTAGATTTTTGATGGGATTTTAAGTAGGACTTGCGCGATAGATTTCAAAAATATCTGACTAATTTAGGACGCTCCGCACGGGTGTTAAGCAACCCGGTTTCTGATGTAAGTCTCGCTGTATAGCCCAAGATTTATGGTAAAAACCGGTTTTTTTTCGTAAGTCTTATAATTCTTAACCTACCCATCCACAATCTACAATCAAACACCCAAAATTAATCAGCAATTTATTTCAGGTAAAAGCCCAATATGAGCGCTAGAGAAATTCAATTAAAGCTGGAATTGAACAAGGTTCAGCAACTGTATAGCAAAATGCAGACCGACCAACAAGCTTTGCAGAAGCAATTGAAAGAGTTCAAAACTCAACCAGGAAATTTGTCGGAAGTAGTCGAGCAAGTCTTGCCGTCGGTAGTGTCAATTTACGTCATGGATTGGGATACAGAAGAAGAGATTTCTTCTGGAAGCGGGTTCTTTGTATCGCCGGACATAATTGTCACGAACTATCACGTTATAGAAGATATTGCGGATCAAGATTACTTCTATGAAGAAGATGAAATCGAACAGGTTTTAGTCGAAACTCACGACGGAAAATTGAGATTGGCCGAGGTGGTGTTTACTGGTAATGCTGAAGAAGATTTAGCATTACTCTTAATTAGCGATTTTACCTTCGACCCGAACACAGGGGAACAAGTGGACTCTCCCCAAGAATATCCTCCCCTAGAGTTGTCTTTTGATGTGAAAGTGGGAGATAGAGTAATTGCCGTCGGCAATCCTTTGGGGCAGTTTGCTTCAACTGTAACTCAAGGTATTGTGAGTGCAATTCGCGAACCCGAGGAATATGAAGAAGGTGATGACGACGAAGATGATGTGGGTGAGGTGAAGGTGTTGCAAACTGATGCGGCGATTAATCCTGGAAATTCCGGCGGCCCACTGATTAATATGGCCGGTCAAGTGGTTGGGGTGAACACGTGGGGATGGGAAGATGCTGATAATATTAATTTGGCGATCGCCTCTGAAGCTTTGGATGATTTTCTAGCGGGATTTGAGGAGACTTTTGAGGAAAATTCTCAGAATTAGTCGGGAGTTTATGTAATATGTCATTCGGGCGATCGCCCTTTTTATGAGAGGGGATGGAAAAGGCGATCGCTATTTCCTTAATTACATACTGAATTACATTACTGATGCCTTTGCCTTCAGTTTTACTAATGCGTAAAAAATCTCAAACAGCATACCATTTTTTATGTTTACCGTTATTCAGAAAGTGACATATAAATTTGATTAGAACGTGAAAATTGTCGCGGGAGGGGAGTCCCGGCGATCGCTATTTTTTTCACCGCACAGCGACGCAGATGGAAAAAGGGCGATCGCCTTCTTGAGTAAACTGCGATCGCTACAGCAACTGAGATTTATACTTGTTTTTGGCAGGCGCGTTAATATTGTGCCGCTCGCCCTTTAAACTTAATCTAGACTAACAATCTCAAGGAACACAAAAAAATAATGCGTATTTTATTTGTATCCGCCGAAGCATCACCCCTCGCCAAAGTGGGCGGTATGGGCGATGTCGTCGGCGCTTTGCCGAAATTTCTGCGGCGCATGGGCCACGATGTCCGCATCTTCATGCCCTACTACGGTTTCGTCCCCGACAAAATGGACGTTCCCAAAAAACCTGTTTGGGATGGGTCTGCCATGTTCCAAAGCTTCTCGGTGTTTGAAACTGTTTTGCCGGGAACCGATGTACCTTTATACTTATTACAACATCCATCTTTCTTGCCGCGCCGCGTTTACGGCGGTGTAGATGAAGATTGGAGGTTCACTTTCTTTGCCAATGCTGCGGCTGAATTTGCCTGGAATCATTGGAAGCCCCAAATTATCCACTGTCACGACTGGCATACGGGGATGATACCTGTTTGGATGAGCCAAGACCCCGATATCAGCACGGTTTTTACTATTCACAATTTAGCTTATCAAGGGCCATGGCGCTGGCGTTTGGAGCAGATGACTTGGTGTCCTTGGTATATGCAAGGTCACAATACAATGGCTGCCGCAGTACAGTTTGCCGATCGAGTAAATACAGTTTCACCGACTTACGCCGAGCAAATCAAAACGCCAGCTTATGGGGAAACTTTGGAAGGTTTGCTCTCTTACCTCGGCGGTAAAGTATCGGGCATTCTGAATGGAATTGATACAGAATCTTACAATCCAGCAACTGACAAGTACCTCCATCAACAATTTAGTGCTGATACTATTGAAAAGCGCCCCGCTAATAAAATTGCGCTGCAAGAAGAAGTCGGTTTGGAAGTAAATAAAAATGCCTTTTTGATCGGCATGGTGACAAGGCTGGTAGAACAGAAGGGATTGGATTTGATAATTCAAATGCTCGATCTGTTCATGGCCTATACCGATGCTCAATTTATTGTACTCGGAACGGGCGATCGCTACTACGAAACGCAACTCTGGCAAATGACAGCCCGCTATCCCGGTAGGATGTCCACCCAACTACTTTACAACGAGGCTCTCTCCCGGCGCGTTTACGCAGGCTGCGACAGCTTCCTGATGCCCAGCCGTTTCGAGCCCTGCGGCATCAGCCAAATGCTCGCCCTCCGCTACGGGTGCGTGCCAATGGTTCGCCGCACCGGCGGTTTAGTCGATACCGTTTCCCACAACAACCCGATCGACAATACTGGTACAGGTTACTGTTTCGATCGCTACGAACCCCTCGACTTGTTCACCTGCATGATCAGAACTTGGGAAGGTTTCCGCTACAAAGATAAGTGGAGAGAACTGCAACAGCGCGGCATGAGAGAAGATTTTAGCTGGGATATTTCGGCCCGGAAATACGTCAACTTGTACAGCGATATTTTGGGACTGCCGCCGGAAGAAACCGCACCGGCACCAGAGGCAGAATTGATCGTTGGTAAGGGTTAATTTTAGTAAGGTGCGTCAGTCGGTGTTTGATTCAACTGAATCGAAGGGCTGGCTGACGCACCCTACAGCTTAGTAAGGTGCATCAGTCAATCGATTTTAGATTTTAGATTGAAGCATTGACTCCACGGATGAGTCCGGTGGCTTGTATCCTGGATGCTTTCAGTCGGTTTTTGATTCAATTTAATCGATCTACTGACTACTGACTACTGATTACTGACTACTAACTACTGACTACTGACTACTGACTACTGACTACTGAACAATTAATCAACAAATAAATCGAGAGGTAAATGACCGTAAGTTCCACTAACTCCATCTTCTGAGGAAGATTGACAAGAAATCAAAACGCCCCGGTAAGTTCCGGGATAGCCGTCAACATAATACGACCCCTTCAAAGTATTGAACTTAATATAAACCGAACCAGCAAAAGTCGAGACAGCATTGGGATCTAAAACAGTTTGATATCCCAAAGCTTTTAAATAAGCTTCTAAAGCTAAAAACCCCTCATCCGTCGAAGAAGCGCACACTCCCAACATTTGATAATCCGACAAACTTGCTACCAGCAAAATCGCTTGACGGAGTGCCTTTTTTTCCAGCGGCGATGCTACAGATTGCATATCCAGACAAGTGAAATCTTTGAGGATTTGCTGTGCTTCTTCAACAGTTAGGGTAGTGGGGTTGTGAGTAGACATGAATTGCTCTGATATTTCCCAAAATTACGATCGACAATCGGGCACTCATCAACGAATTTCTGCCATTGCAACCCTCAATCGACGGCGGTAACACTTGCACAAGTCCTGATTATAGCCGATTGTGTGCTCTGGCAATCAATTTGGGCGATCGTCTTCGAGGGCTTCGCTAACGCCCGTATCGCACAAAAAAGCTAGTAGTTTTGACGGATGTTTTCAAGTTTAGATCAGTCCGCGTTTTTTCAGCTTGGCTAGCGCATCTTCGGCCGCATTTTTCTCCGCATCTTTTTTGCTTTTGCCTTTACCTTCTCCATAGAGTTTCTCTGCGACATAAACTTTAGCGAGAAATTCCGGCTTGTGGGGTGTACCTCCTGCTTGAACTGTCACGTATTTAGGGGGAGTCGTGTCACCGTTGGCTTGTACCCATTCTTGAAAGCGATTTTTCGAGTCTACAGTCGATCGAGTTTCGACCACATTTTCGGGAACAGAATCAAACATTTGCCACACAAACTGGCTAACTTTGTCCATATCTTGTGTATCGAGATAGTAAGCGCCAATAAATGCTTCAAAAGTGCTGCTGAGCAAATTTGGATTAGTAATCCCACCTTCTCGATAAGCTCCTTTTCCCAGCCGCATTTTTAAGTCTAAACCTATTTCAGTAGCAAATCTAGCTAATTGTTTTTCATCTACTAATGCAGAACGCCGACGAGTCAGTTGGTCTTCTCCCATTTCTGGATGACGCTGATAGAGATATTCGCCGCTGAGAAAAGTCAGCAAAGCATCGCCGAGAAATTCTAAGCGTTCGTTGTCTTCTTCGTGGAATGTGGGGTTTTCGTTGACGTAGGAACGGTGGGTGAGCGCTTGGCGCAGCAGTTTTTCATTTTTGAATTCGGGAATGGTTATTTCTATCTCTTGTGTTGGATTAGTTAATGGCATAGGGGTTTTGTAGTGGTTATTGTTTTTGGAGTTGGGTGTTATTATGTGGACATGAAAGAGCCGCAGATAGCGGTAGGTTTCGAGAATCTAGTTTATCAAATAAACTGGATTTTTGCTATCTGCGGCGGGGGTAAATTTTAACAGAGATATGGCGCTTTTACCGTTAGCCCGCCAGGGGTTAAAACCCCTGGCTCATAGCTAAAGTCCTCTTAAGGGGACTGAAGATTGTATTTTTTAACTGTCAGTCGGTTTTAACCGACTTTAGCTATTAGACAGGGAATTTATTCCCTGGCGGACTGTGCAACTTTATGCAGATAATCTGTCTGCTTCTATTACAAACAATTGCTGATCCTGACATCGGATTTTTCCATCCTTTACAGCAGCATCAACTAACTCGCTAAAGCGTGAAAATGTTTTTCCCTGATGTTGGCAAACAGAAGTTACCCCCTGATATTTGGGGAAAAGGTTACGCATTACACTATCAATGCAGCTAAACAATGTGCGCTTATCTTTTTTTGATGCTGTTTTGATAGCAGCAATCATGTACTCGATCGCCTCATTGCAAGTGATATGACACTGAACATTTTCTATTTGCTGCGGAGTCTTGGGCGCTACCAAGCTAGGCAATTCATCCAGAAAGTGGAAGTCACTACCTACAATTTCTTTCAGCTTTTGTTTGAGACTACCTGGCTCAGCAAAGCCTATAACTTTTTTACCCCGATCTTTTAAATTGCGAACCAAGTTTACAAAGTCCCCATCTCCTGATACAAGGATAACTGTATCGGGAGGCCGATTGCTGTAAATATCATCAAGACAGTCAACCATCAATTGATTATCGGCACTATTTTTTAGAGGACAGGGAACATCGATACATTTAAAACGAAGGCTTTGTAGCTGGTCTTTTGCAGAGACTTGATCGGCACAAAGTGAATTGTAGTAGACTTTGGCGTCAATCAAGCTCCCCTGAAATTTGGCAAATTCTAGCAATAGACTACCTAGATGTTTAATTGACTTTGCGTTCTGAAGATCGATGTAAATAGAAACTACAGGCTGCAACTGCTTGGTTGGTTTGCCAATGATTGAATGATGGTTCGTCATTTTTCTGTGCCCTAAAACTAGGTTTGCAGGACAGCATCAATAAATTAAGCATCTAACCAAAGAAGTATTGTTTTTGAGTTTGCTCAAGAGGGACATTTCCCATTTAACAAAACTCTTGACTTACACACTATTAATTTAGTGTGTACTTGCTTGGTTAGCGTCTCAGCGATAGGATATGCAGATTTCGGACAGGCGTCCTAAAAACCCGTTGATATAGAAATTCAAACAAATGTCGTGCCAACTGACCTATTTATTCCAGTTGAAACGACATTAACTTGAATGTCTATATCAACGGGGCTTTAGGACGCTTACCCGAAATCTGCACATCCTACCGCTGAGACGACTTAACCAACACTCTTTGCTTTTGAATGCGGGTGTCTATCTGAGCTGTATTGTTTTGATACTTGCACTTTAACTCTTAGATGTCAAGGGGTAATCTAATTTAATTTTTTGAGTTTATCTGACACAAATACCCCTGCTAATCTCTAATTGCACAAGAATTACACAAAAACGCTATATATAGCGTAAATAGTCCATCATTCTCTGCTAATTAACGCTAGATTAGTGGCTGATCTCCGGCATTTGAACTCTAAATGTAAAAATATGTTGCAAACTTTGTACTGCTGTGTTAAGTTTAGTTACATAAGGTTGAAATTAAACGAGGTTTCTGGTCATGGAAAACAAAGACGCAAAAGTTGGCTTCACTGAGTTTGCTGAAACCTGGAACGGCCGTTTGGCAATGTTGGGCTTCGTTATCGGTCTAGCTACCGAATTCCTCACCGGTCAAGGCATTCTCTCTCAAATCGGTTTGATGTAATCAGCTTAACTGCACAATAGCTGAAATTCAGGCGATTAACCCCATAATAAGTGCAAAAGCCCCCCCGCTAATAAGTCCCCTTCACTTCACACGGAGGGGGCTTTTGCATTTTTTATCCAAAAATCCCACAGATAGCACAAACAAAAATCTTTTCCGTCTCAATATTTATCGCGAGACTAACTCCAGCAAACTAAGCAATTTCTACAGAATCCAAAATCCTCAATTTAGGAGTCAAAGTCGCCATCTTCACCAAACCGTCGCGTTTGTGACTCCGCGTGCTGTTACCTAAAATCATCTCCGCCAGATCGGGCATTTCCTGCCAGCAGTGCGAGCAGAACCAATAAACGCGATTGTGGCGAGCGTGGCGGAGCAATTTAGAGGAGCAACAAGGGCAACTATTCATGATATTTTAAACCTTTTTTGAAGATATGGAGCGATAACCCAATCATTAGAGAGATTCACGAAGGCCTGCACATCTCAATTCCAGGCACAAAAATAAAAAATCTCTTTCACTCACAGCTTTGAGCGTCGCGCAAGTAGCACTTTTGGAGGCCCAACAGTAACACCACAATCAAAAGCTGAACGCTCCAAGGAGCCCAAGAGAAACCCCAAATAAAACAACCCAGCCCGGCCCAAGCCACAAGAACAAAAATATCTTGAGAGGTTTGCCAATAAACCCAGACTGCTGCCAGAGAAACTATTAGTAGCAAAATGTAAGCTGAGGGCATAGTCGTCTTCTCCCAATGTGTCTGCCAACAGTCAGGAGCGATCCCTGACGTTCTGCTTAAACATAAAACTAAAACCTGAAGAACTTATGAAGACGAGTGAGTTGTTACAAAAAGTAAAATAATCCTGCCAGCTTATATTTTCCCGATAAATCAGTAGGAATACTGAGCTCATGGTTGAGGCCGAATCAGGTTAAATGAACGCACTACCAATAGGGATTTAGGCATCCCTAATTGGTATCAATTTCACCCCAAGACCGACAGGGTTGAAACTGATACCGGACTGAGGTTTTGAGTCTTAAGCTGACAGGACGAAAGGTACGGGGCCTAAATCGCTACATATATCCTGTCCAATCGCCCCGATTCTATCTAAGGAACCATACCAAAGAAACCAAGTTTTTTTAACTCTCTTTGCCTGCAAAACTACTGCTTGAAAAGCTGCACAATTCAAGGCGCGCGATCGATCTATTCTTGCTCCCAGCCCAAAGCCTCAGCGACCTGAGCCGCCAAAAACATCGGTTCAAAAGGCTTAGCAATCACGCTCACCACCCCCAAATCCGCGAACATCCGCCTGTCCCCAGCCAGAGCCTTAGCTGTCAATAAAATTACCGGAATGTGCTGCGTAGCCTTATTAGCTTGTAACTGTAGAAAAGTAGTAGGCCCGTCTTGGTCGGGCATCATCACGTCCAATAGAATAGCATCAGGCTGTTCGGCAAGAGCCTTAGCAACCCCCTCGCGGCCCGAACTCGCTGTCAGGACTTCCCAGCCCCCCACCAGTTCAAGACTGACTTGAGCTACTTCCCGAATATCTTCCGCATCGTCAATAACCAAGATGCGCTTGGCAGTCAAAATTAACATTTTTTTAGAAATGAGAACTGATCACAGATTAGAGGCGAAATGTGAATATTTTGTAAAGCAAATTATTTTAGCCGATCAGACTTTACAGTAAATTTTCAAAACTGTATAGCAGATGTTGAAGAAAGAAGGAACAAGGAAGACCGAAGTTGCCATCGAGCGGCAGGATTTCAACTAAGAACATCCTAACCGTCTGGCGCGGTTGCTGTAAAATATCCCACCCAAAAAAAGCCGCTTTTCCACATCAAATCGCGCTTTTTGCCTGCTGTCCCCAAACTCCAGAAAAGGCTGAGATTGTTTGTCGATGACTCGATCGAACAATCTGCACAAAATCAGTAACTTTGGGTACACCTGGGTAGTAATTAACTTTCAGTTGCCAGCCCCTCCCTGAGAAGTGGCAGACTTAAGAAAAAACTGCTGCCCTCCCCCACAACACTCTCCACCCACATCCGCCCCCCGTGCTGCTGCACAATACTGCGACAAATAGCCAGCCCCAAACCAGTACCTCCCTTCTGGCGAGAATCTGAAGCATCAACTTGTTGAAAGCGTTCAAAGACCATCTCCAGTTTGTCTGGCGGAATACCCCGCCCTTGGTCTTTCACAGCAATCACGATGTACCACGAGCTCGTCCCTGGCAAGTGCGGAGGCGCGGCGGCAGGCTCAGGAGACAACAAAGACGGAGACGACACCGACTTGTGGGCTGCTTTTTCTGCCAAATCCGGATTGTGGGTCAACTCCCCGCTCAGCCAAACCGTAGCGCCGGAGGGAGAAAATTTTATAGCATTACTGAGTAAATTTGTCAAGGCTTGAATTAGCCGATCGGGAACAGCTTGCAATTGCGCCCCTACAGGCTTCACCGACAGAGTAATTCCCGCCTGCTGAGCCATTCCTTGCATCTCGTCAGCCGCCTGCAACATCAGCTCAGCCACATTGCAAGTTTGTTTGATGGCAGTGCTGTAACTCGACTCCATCCGCTCTAAATCTAGGATGTCGTTGACCAAGCGCACCAAACGGTCAGTATTAGTGACCGCAATCTCCAGCATCCGCTTAGCTTTCTGGGGGTAAGCGTCCAGCAGGCCGCTGTTGAGGAGGCCCAGGGCGCCGTGAATTGAGGTCATGGGTGTCCGCAGTTCGTGGCTGACAACAGAGATGAATTCATCTTTCATGCGCTCGACGGCAAGCCGATCGGTGATATCTTTAAAAGTCACCACAGCTCCAATAATTTCGCCTTCTTCTCGCATCGGAGCGACAACGTACTCAACCGGAAAACTGCTGCCGTCTCGCCGCCAAAAAATCTCATCGGTGACGCGCCGCGCCTCTCCGTCTTCCAAGGTGGCTAAAATTTGAGAACTTACCCGGTTCGGCAGCAGTTTGCCCGCCTGCGGTGCGGCGCAGTGTGGGACAAGTTCCGACCCTGAATTGATGTCTGTTGCAGGTGACAGTTGCTTGATCGCCCTTGAGCATTCTTCCTGTGCACGGTGTAAGCTTTCATAGAGTGGTCGATCGATCAATTGCTTCGATTCGCACCCAGCCATTCTCACCGCCGCAGGATTGACAAAAGTTACTTTTCCCTCTTTGTTCAATCCGCAAATTCCTTCTCCTGCCGAGAACAAAATCATTTCTGTTTGGTGGCGGAGTTGTTCAAAGGCTTTTTCGACTCGCTTGCTGTCGCTTATGTCGCGAGAGATTGTCGAAACGCCCGTTACCGCTCCAGTCGCGTCTTTAATCGGAGAAATCGTCAGGGACACATCTATCTGTTGACCGTCTTTCCGCAAGTGTACGGTTTCGTAATGGTCTATGCTGGCTCCAGCCCTAATATTTTCCAGAATTTGGGGCATTTCCTTGGGGCGTTCGGGTATGGCTAAAATCTCGATCGACTGGCCCTTGATTTCCGCAGCACAGTAGCCGTAAATCTTCTCGGCTCCTGAGTTCCAGCTCTGAATTGTCCCGGCGAGGGTTTTGCCGACGATGCCGTCGTCGGAAGACTCGACAATCGACGCCAAGCGCACGAGTTCGTCTCTAGTTTGCTTGTGTTCGGTAATGTCGCGACCCAAAATCACTATAGTTTTGCGTCTGCCGTCGGGGTGAAATACGGGTACTTTAATCACGTCGTAGATTTTCACAGTACCGTTTGAGCGGAGAATCACTTCTTCTCCCCTAGAAAGCTCACCTTTTTCCCACGCTTCTCTATCGGTCACCTCGCACGCCTGTAGTGCCTCGCGGTAAAAACTGCTAAGTTCTCCTAGTTGAGAATCTTTGAGGCCGCGGTAGTCTATTTTTTCTAGGTCGAACACTTCCAAAATCGCTTGATTTGCCTCCAGCCACCTGCCCTCGCCATCTTTGAAGCAGACAATATCTGGCATGGCATTGATCAGCGAGTTGAGATAGGAGTTTTCTCGCAGTGCCGTTTCTACCTCCGCCCGCTTGGCGATTTCCCGTTGCAGGTTTTCGTTTGCCTTTTGCAACGAGTCCTTTAACAAACTTTCTGTAAAAGTCTGTTCTTTAATTACTTCCTGAAGTCTGTGGAGTTCTAACGACTGCCACCTGCGGGCCAACAAATTCTCTACCCGCAAATGCAGTTGGGTGAGTTCGACGGGACTTACTATCAAATCGTCTATTCTGGGTTCGAGTTGTTTTGCCTGCTGCGAAAATGGCTGCTCAGCAATAGCAGGCGTTTGGGATTGACTAACAAGCAAGAACGGTAAAAAAATCGGCTCGGCGGCAGTTTTTAATAATTCTACCAGCGGCCGGATGCGATCAAAATTTGCCTCGTCGAGAATGCACAAGTCGAAAGCGATTTGGGGAATGGGAAAGTCGGAGTTGGGATTTAAAGCGCGATCGAGTACAATCACCTCATGCTCGGTGTTGAGGTGGGCGATCGGCAAATTAAGTTGTTGGTGGCGATCGACCAAGAGTAAAATGCGGCTCATTAGTTTGTTAATTTCCCCATGACTAATGATATGATGTCCGGTAAATTAACCATTATATTATGTTGTGTAGTCAAGAATTAAGTCCTCTTTTTTATGAGGAATGAAGCCCTCCTACCAACAAATTTTATAGCCTTAGATCGACCGGACGTGATCGAAATTATCAAGGCATTAGGTAGCCAGAGTAGAATCCCCAATTTAATAAAATTTGATAAGCATTTAATTGTTTGTTGGTTCAAAAAATGACTAATGACTAATGACTAATTCAGGGGGCGGGTTTATATTTATTTGGGTTGTCAGTTCTATGAAAGCTGGTGAAACCCGCCCCTACCGACTAATGACTCATGACTGATGACTAAGGGCTTTTTACGGCATTCCGATCTGAATAAAAGCATCTTCCGGCATACAGCTAGAATAAGTCGCCCCTTCCGATAAAACCGCAATCAGCCTCACCTGCCAGTCGGGCATAATCTGCAAATCTGCCCAGGGCACTGCTACCTCCAAACATTTATCCACTCCCACTTGGGCGCGGCTAATGCGGGGCTGCCACTCATCGCCCTCTTCTGCTTCCTGAAACCAAATCGATTTTGTCAGCAAATTAATCTCTAACTGATGGTGGTATCTATAGTTTAGCGGTGCTTCGTCAGGCAAACCCGACAGCGGAATCAAACTGTTGTGCATGGTGCGATCGGGATAAAACCAGAACAAATTTAACTGCTGCGGGCAATCAATTCCCGGCCGCACCCCTACCTTGAAGTCGGCACGAATGTAAAAATTCAAGTGGTCAACCCCGTACCAAAGCCGCTGAATTGCCGAGCTCCGGTGCATCGTACCTCTTGCTCCCCCAACTTCAATCCGGCCGGCTTTGTCCCAATCCTGTTCGTTGCCGATACCGTCAATCACCGGGTGAATAAAGCTCAGCGGCAGGTGGTCGCCTTGAACCTCGTGCACCTCTACTTGTCGCCGCACTTCCGGGGGTACGGGCTCGCCGAGAGCTTCGTAAATTCCCGCTACGTGTTCCCGAAATAGCTGGTCGAACATGGCATCTTGGTTCGATGTGTGGCCTTCGCCAAACCACCAGAACCAGTCGGAACCTTCGGCAGCGTAAAGCGCTTCCCAAGCTTCTGGGTTGCTTTCTTCTGTGGCCTCTGGATGGTTTGCCAGCATTTGTCTCGCGGGCCCTAACAAGTCCCAAGCGCGATTTTTCGCGGGGTCGCCGATCCAAGTTGTGAGGGAACCGTCCACCCAGGAACCGGTGTGCAGTTGGGCTGCGGGAATTGTTTCGGTTGCTGGGAATTTGTCGAGAAATTCCGAGACTGTGACTAATTTGATATCTGGATTGTCGCTGAGAGTTTGATAGAGGGATTCTAAGAACGGTTTGCCGTCTTGGGGATAGAATTCCCAGCAATTTTCGCCGTCTAGGGCGATCGTCACTAACCAGGGATTTTCTAAAGCTGTTTGGCCGTCGGGTTGTCGGTGTTTGAGAGTTCTGCCGATCGCTTCTAAGTGTCCCACTAAATCTGATGCTGCTTTTTCCGGCTCCATCGAACCGTAGGTAAACCCGATCAAGTCGGACAATCTGTGGTCTCTAAATACTATAGCTAAATCACCGTCAGGAGTTTCTAAACGGTAAGGGCGATATAAGAATTCTGGTTCGTAGACATTCCCTGTCGCGTCGCGATTGAAAAAGTGTTTAATTGTCCACCCCAATACTGCTTCGTCCGAGACTATCCATTTAAAGCCTTGTTTGGCAATGTAGGGCAAAATTTCCGGGCTGACTGCTTGTTCCGACGGCCACAAACCGCGCGGTTGGCAATCAAACCGATCTTCATACATTTCCCAGGCTTTTCTCAGGTGTCGGGGAATATCTTCTTCCCACTGAAACCTGTGTTGTGGCAGCGTCATGTTTGGAATAGCTATGCGGCCGCCATTAGTGTCGGCAAGCAGCGGTAAAATCGGGTGCGTGTAGGGGGTTGTGGAGACTTCCAACTGTCCCTCAGCTTGCATTTTACGGTGCTGGGGAATGATGCGAGCGAGGATTTCTTTTTGTTTTGAGTAGATGTTTTTTCGGTCTACCAAACTAAAATTTTGTCCTTGTTTCAGCCACCCTGCAATCTCGGGGTCGTCCCAAAACAGCGGGTCAATCCAAGCTAAATTGTGCCACGCCAGCAAGTCGCTAAAATCCTGCAATTTCCAGTTTGCCAAACACCACTGAATGCCTTTTTCCTGCCGCTGAGTGTAGAGTTGAGCGTAGCGAGGGTGTGGCTGAATCAGGGTGTGGTAATTGGCGTCAAAGAAGTGTTCTAAAATGAACTCTTGTTCTTCGATATTTAAAGTTTCTGCTGGCTTTAATGTCACCGCCAAGTAAGGGTCTAATGCTCTGTCTGCGATGCAGTCTTCTATCTGCAAAATCAAGGATGGAACCAAGTTTACGGTTTGATGCAGGTTGGGATATTTTGCCAGCATTAGCACTAAATCCAAGTAGTCTTTGACTCCATGCAAACGCACCCAAGGCAGTCGGTACTGAGCTGCTCCTGCGCTAGCTGATACTCTGGATTTATAGAGCGGTTGGTGTTGGTGCCAAATGAAGGCTACATAAAGAGGGTGAGACATTGAATTTAGTAATTGGTAATTGGTAATTGGTAATTGGTAATTGGTAATTAAATTTGGTAATTGGTAATTAGCAATTAAATTTGGTAATTGGCAACAGTCAACAGTCAACCGTCAACCGTCAACCGTCAACTGCCAACTACCAATTGCCAACTGACTAATTACATTACCTGTTCGACTTCGGCAATTTCTGGGATAGCCTCGCGCAGGCGACGTTCAATGCCCATTCTCAGAGTCATTGTGGAGCTGGGGCAAGAGCCACAAGCTCCTTGCAGTCTCAGGTGTACCACTGGGCCGTCAATTTCTACGAGTTCGACGTTGCCACCGTCGGATATCAGGTAGGGGCGCATTTCATCGAGAACTGTTTCGACGTTATCTCTGGTTAGTGCTAGTGTCATATTTCGCCTCTGTGATGATTTCTTGCAGTTGATGAAAGTTCGATTTGACTTAAGGACAGCATTCTCAACCCGCGCGGGATTTAAGAAACCGGGTTTTTTGATAAAAGACTTAGGCACTCAGGTGAGTCCGCGGCAGTAAACCCGGTTTCTGTCACGCTGATGCTCGATCCCAATTAGCTCTCTCGTTCGATCGTAGCGTTACTTGCCGCCAAATCAAGTTGATTCTGATAGGTTAACCAAAAAAACCCTTTTATTTAAGAAATTGGGTTTTCGATCGCGTTACACTACTGCTGGTTCTAGCAGTTTGACGTTGGAGTAGTTGAACTCGGTTGTTGTCAGTTGACCTTTTTCTTTTGCTCGAACTACTTGCTTTGTCATGACATAATAGTCGCCTATCTTCTCAAAGGTATCTTCAAATTCGAGTTCTTTGATGATTTCGTCTGTTTGGGGGTTGCGGAAAACGGCATCGTAGTGAGTCGCCAAAGAACCTTCGGGTGTCTCTAAGCTTTTGTGTGTGTCAATTACGAAAGCCATGCGGCCCATCACCCGGCTGACTTGACAAATTGAGAGACCTCGGATTTTATAATTCGAGCCCATTGAGTCGCCTTGCACCAAGATGTCCACAGCGTCGGTGCTGTCCTTCTCGCCCAGGGTAAAGCTATTTTTGCCGTGAGATTTTTCAAATGTCGAGCGTTTGCGGTGGGTGACAATATCGCGCATTTGGGTGTAGACGCTTTGCTGCACTTCCTCATCTTCAATGCCGCTGACTTCCACGCTCATGTCGGGTTTGATGGAAACATGACCCGTATATACTTCGTCGCCCTGTTTGAGTTCAATATCGGCACTGTAACCGGGAAAATTGGCATCCCAGGTATAGCGGTGTTCGTAAGCAGCGCGAAACAAATCGCGAGCGTTGGCTTGCTCTGTCATAAATCCCTCTTTCTCTTGACACCCATCTAGTTTAGCTTAACCGCGAGAAGCCCCACATTCGCTGGGTAGGGGAGTTACCCGCACTCCTGGCGATCACTTGTTGGGGGTGCTGCTGGGCTGGCAATTAGGGCGCAACCAGAATTTACTTTCTTTATCGGTTGCTATGATTTGAAAGTGACATCCTCCTAAACCAAATCAAAGATTATGGTGTAGGCTTCCCAAGAATCACTTCTTAGGTTTCCTGGTTGTTCTCTTGCGAGATTTCGCCACTTGCCTAGACTGAGTTGCCTCAGTCCCCGGTAGATCGGCTGCACAGGCGCTTTCGATTCCCGTCTGTCCAACGGTACTAATGAGGCATATCCCTCGGTTTCTGATATTCTGACCTGCTGCCACATCTCTATTCGTTGTGTATCCACAGTGAGGACAGCTATGAACTCTAACACTCAGGTCTTTTTTGACTTCCCCGCCACACTCAGGACATTCTTGAGAAGTCCCCCTAGCATCTACTTCGGCAAAGAATTTCCCACGCTTCCAGCACACATACTTAACGATGGTTCTGAATTGTCCAAAAGCAGCGTCAAGCATATACTTCCCAAACATCCCTTTGGCACTGATGCGGTAATCCAAGTCTTCCATGAAAACCATATCACCAACATCACAAAGGGCATGGGCTTGCTTGAAGTGGAAGTCTTTCCTCGTGTTGTCAATTTGATGGTGAAGTCGGGCAACTTTAAGGCGTTGTTTTTCGTAGTTTTTAGACCGCTTACTTTTTCTCTTCAGTCTGCGTTGCAGCACTTTCAGCCTACCTTGCAGACGTTTAAAGAACTTTGGCGGTTTTACAAGAACACCGTCACTTGTTGCCAAGAATTTCTCCAACCCAATATCAACTCCAATGGGATGACCGTAGGGTGTTGGGTCGGGAACGTTGACATCACATTGCAGCGAAATAGATGCGTACCATTTATCGGCTTTCCTCAAGATTCGCACTTGTTTGACCACAAACCCTGTCGGGATAGGTCGATGCAAGTTGATGGGAATCGCCCCAGTCTTGGGCAGTTTAATGTGCAAATTCGTCACTGGATTCTCTTTAAATTGAGGAAACAGCAACGACTTAAACTGCCCATACTTCTTGAATCTGGGGAAGCCGAACCCTCTCTCCTGGAAATATTCCCACCCTCTATGCAACTGCTTAATAGCTTGCTGGAGAACTTGAGAAGGAACCTCACTCAACTTGGGAAATTCTTTCTTAGCTTTCGGCAAGTTGTTAAGCTGTTGAATTTCGCCTGGGAACTTTAGCTCCGAAGAAATGATGTACTCTTTCTCCAGAGAGCATCTGTCACTCGGACACTTACGACTGTCACACCCATCTTTTATCTCTCTCAGTGCATAGTTAAATGCGCCTCGACAGATTTCCATCCACTCAATGAGTTGTTGCTCTTGAGCGGAGTCTGGTTAGAGTCGATTAAGGAGTTACCCCCCTAACCTCTCCTTCAAAACCGGACGTGAGACTTTCACCTCATCCGGCTC
>NZ_JAUBUE010000117.1:0-2794 GCF_036705305.1 Microcoleus sp. B3-D7
GACACGGCTGTGGTGGTTGAGGGTGGGTCGGTGGTGGATTTGGTGGGTGTTCGGGTGGGTTTGGTGCCGGATGCGGTGGCGGTGGTGTGTGGGGATGTGTCGTTGACGTATGCGGAGTTGGATGCGCGGGTGGAGGTGTTGGCGGGGGTGTTGGTGGGTTGTGGTGTGGGTTCGGAGACGGTGGTGGGTTTGTGTTTGCCGCGGTCGGTGGATTTGGTGGTGGGTGTGTTGGCGGTGTGGCGGGCTGGTGGTGCGTTTTTGCCGGTGGATCCGCGTTATCCGTCTTCGCGGTTGGAGTGGATTGTTTCGGATGCGGTGCCGGGGTTGGTGTTGACGGATTCGGGTTGTCGTTCGGTGGTGCCGGATGTGGGTGTGCCGGTGGTGTTGGTGGATGAGGTGGTGGGTGGGGTGTCGTCGGGTGTGGTGTTGCCTCGGGTGGCTGGTGGGGGTGCGGCGTATGTGATGTATACGTCGGGGTCTACGGGTGCGCCGAAGGGTGTGGTGGTGACGCATGATGTGGTTTTGAATGGTGTGTTGCGGTTGGCGGAGCGGGTGGGGATTTCGGCGGGGTCGCGGGTGTTGGCGGCGTCGTCGGTGAATTTTGATGTGTGTGTGTTTGAGGTGGTGACGTCGTTGGTGGTGGGGGCGACGGTGGAGGTGGTGCGGGATGTGTTGGTGGTGGGTGAGCGGGGTGGTTGGTCGGGGTCGGTGATTTCTGCGGTGCCGTCGGTGTTCGCTGAGGTGTTGGATGAGGTGTCGGGTCGGTTGTCGGTGGATGTGGTGGTGTTTGCGGGTGAGGCGTTGCCGGCGTCGTTGGTGGGTCGGGTGCGGCGGGTGTTGCCGGGTGTGCGGGTGGTGAATGCGTATGGGCAGACGGAGTCGTTTTACGCGAGTGTGTTTGTGGTGCCGGATGTGGTGGTGTCGGGGTCGGTGCCGGTGGGTGGGCCGTTGGGGAATATGCGGGCTTATGTGTTGGGTGGGGGTTTGGTGCCGGTGCCGGTGGGTGCGGTGGGTGAGTTGTATGTGGGTGGGTTGATTGCTCGGGGTTATCACGGTCGGGGTGGGTTGACGGCGGAGCGGTTCGTGGCGGATCCGTTTGGTGCGGTGGGGTCGCGGATGTATCGCACGGGTGATCTGGCGCGGTGGACGTCTGCTGGTGTGTTGGAGTATGTGGGTCGGGCGGATGCGCAGGTGAAGGTGCGTGGTTTCCGGATCGAGCCGGGTGAGGTGGAGGCGGCCCTGACCGCCCACCCCGACATTGCCCAGGCCGCCGTCGCCGTCGATCGCGCCAACGGCACCGCCCGGCTGGTCGGATACGTCGTGCCGACCACGCTGGACTCGGCCGGCTCGGTCGACGAGCAGGGCCGTTTCTCCGCCGACATGACGGCGGGCCTGTCGGAACGGGCGCTGCGCCGTTTCGTGTCGGGTCGGTTGCCGGAGTTTATGGTGCCGTCGGTTTTTGTGGTGTTGGATCGGTTGCCGTTGACGCCGAATGGGAAGTTGGATCGGTTGGGTTTGCCGGTGCCGGAGGTGTCGGTGGGGGAGTATCGGGCGCCGCGGAGTCGTGCTGAGGAGGTTTTGGCGGGGGTTTTCGCGGAGGTTCTGGGTGTGGCTCGGGTGGGTGTGGATGATGATTTCTTCGCGGTGGGTGGGGACAGTATTCGTTCGATTCAGGTGGTGTCGCGGGCGCGGTTGTTGGGTGTGGAGGTGACGCCGCGGCAGATTTTCGAGCGGCGGACGGTTGCGGAGTTGGCGGAGTGTGCGGGGGTGGATGCGGCGTCGGTTCGGCTGCCCGAGTTGGAGGGTGGTGGTGTGGGGGCTGCCCCGTTGTTGCCGGTCGTGTCGTTCGTTCGGGAGTTGGGTGCGGGGTTCGACCGGTTCGCGATGTCGACGGTGGTGGATTTGCCGGTGGGGGTGGATCTCGCGGCGTTGGTCGCGGTGGTGGCGGTGGTGGTGGATCACCACGATGTGCTGCGGGGTCGTCTGGTCAGTGGTGGTGGGGGCTGGTGGGAGGTTGGTCCGGCTGGTGGTGTGGATGTGGCGGGGTTGGTGCGTCGTGTGGGGTGGGTTGGTGGGTGGGATGAGCGGTGGCGGTCGGTGGTGGGGGTGGAGTTGGAGGGTGCGTCGGGTCGGCTTGATCCGGCGGGTGGGGTGGTGGCGCAGTTCGTGTGGTTCGATGCCGGTGATGCGGTGCCGGGGCGGCTGTTGATGGTGTTGCACCATCTTGTTGTCGATGGTGTTTCCTGGCGGATCCTTCTGCCTGATCTGGCTACGGCGTGGCAGCAGTATCAGGCGGGACGTGTACCGCAACTCGCTCCGGTTGGCACGTCGGCGCGGCGGTGGGCACACGCCCTCGCCGACGAGGCGTCGGAGCCGGACCGGATCGCCGAGCTGCGGCACTGGATCAGGACCGTCGAGGACCCGGACCCGCTGCTGGGTTCCCGCGAGCTGGACCCGGCGGTGGACACGGTCGCCACCCTGGACGTCGTGACGGTGCACCTGCCGGAGGCGGCGACCGGACAGCTGCTCACCACGGTCCCCTCGGCGTTCCACGGCGGGGTCGACGACGGCCTGCTCGCCGGGCTCGCCGTGGCGCTCGCCCGGTGGCGCCGGGACCGGGGTGTCGAGGAGCCCTCGGCACTGGTGCGGCTGGAGGGCCACGGCCGTGAGGAGCAGGTCATACCCGGTGCCGACCTGTCCCGCACGGTCGGCTGGTTCACCAGCATGTACCCGGTCCGTCTCGACCTGACCGGAGTCGACCTGGACGACGCGCTGGCCGGTGGCGCCGCCGCCG
>NZ_JAUBUE010000118.1:0-2748 GCF_036705305.1 Microcoleus sp. B3-D7
TCGTTTTTTTTACGGTTTTACTAGCTTTTTCATTTGAGCTATTTTTTCAGGGATTTGCAAAACTGAGATGCACCCGTTTCCTCAGCCCACAATTGGGATGCTGATTCCCCTCTTTCCATCCGCCACCGTCTCCGTTTCCAAATCACTAAACCGGTGATTAATAAAACAGCAGGCATTAACCCAATGAAAACATAGAGAATGCGAGTGAAAATCCCGCCAAATGTGCCGTAGTGCAAATTAACAATTACCAACAGAACCTTAAATACGGGATTTGGTTCCAGCACTTTCTCTGCTTTCAACACCTTGCCCGTAAAGCGATCGATCTCCACTGCACTAAAGTCAAAATGTCCCGTTTTTTGTTCGGGAAAACGTTTCTGAATAACCAGCTTATTGGCTTGGTCTTCAGGAAATTGGACGTAGGAAATATTTCCACCGGGAAGGGCAGCATCGGCTTTTTGAATTAATTGACTCAGTGCAATTGGTGTTTGAGTTTGAGATGGAAGGGGTTTGGCTTCGGGCTGACCCGCTCCACCTAATAAAAATTGCGCTGCAATAATCACTGAGCCAGTAAAAGCAAGGATGCTGAGTAGAATTGTTGTGAGGATACCGCCGACGTTATGCAAGTCGTAATTCAATAGCGGTGCAGGTGCTCTCCAGCGAATTTTGAATCCGATTTTTAAGTTTCGCCAACCCGACCAAAGTAACGTTCCTGTGATAGTGGTCAGCAATAGCAATACAGCCACAAAACCCATTGTCATGTGACCGGGCTTTTTTAGAAAGAGGGTGTAGTGTAAAGTGTGCATAAAACCGATAAACGATCGCTCCCACACTCTCGAACCCAATACCTTTGCTGTATAAGGATTCACATAGACTTCTAAGTGATTTTCGTCGGGTAAATGTCCGCCAAAGTTATAGGTATCTTCGGGTGTTTTGGGAAACCGAATCAACGGATCTCGCAGATTTGGATAGGCTTGCTGGACAGAATCAAAAATCCGGTCGATCGACGCTTTTTTGGGTTGGGGAGTGACCTGCATCAAAGTTTGATTCAATGCTCGATCGGCTTCTTCACGAAAGACGATCGCGCTACCAGTCAAACCACTCATGACAAAAATTAATCCCAGAAATATGCCAATGATGCTGTGAATGTTGAGAACGAAATTCCGAATTTTCATCGCTTTTAACATCACTCTCCTTTGCCACATTTTGTTTTGCCACCACCGCAATAAGTCGCAAACCAAGGACTGAATTTAGCGGCATCTTCTTTATCGTTGGTCATATTTACAAGCGTTGCAAAGCTAGATGGCTTACTGGCATACCGAAAGTGCATATGTATTGGTTCACCATTTAATTCACCATGCGGCGGAATGAAGCTAAGATACTGGAAGCGATTACAACCTGGATCTTGCTGTTCATCTTTCACCAACTCAAATAAATCCCAAGTCATTTTGTATTCAGCGTAATACTTACCATCTCCAGTTGCACCCATGTAAACATACTGACAATTCCGTGCGATTGGTTTTTTCCCGGCTGCATCTTTGTAGAAGGTGAATTTCTCCATTTTATTGATATCAATGCGTTTGGGGTTGCGCGGATCTTTGACCGAGTTCTGGTGTTCTGTGTTGAGATTAAACACGCCATTAAATCCTAAGTAAGGGACTTTATAAGCGTTCATCGAGATCACTTGAGTAGCTACAGGCGATCGAGGCGTAATTTTTGGGGGGGCTTGCTCCGCAGTCTTTTCAGATCGACTTGCAATGTTTTCTGAGGTTAGTTTCGCCTCAGGTTGATTGACTTGTGCTGAATCTGATACGGGTTGACAAGCGATCGCCATTACCCCAGTTAGAATGAGAATTGGATTAAGTTGAAATCGTTTCATGGTGGAGTCTCCTGGTAGAAAAATTTAGAATGCGAGCGAGTCGTTGCAAAGTTGCAAAATAACTATCAAAACTTCACGGTAAATGAACCAATTATTGTCAATGGTTCACCAGGCTTATTGCCAAACGCTCTGCTACCCGTGACAGCTTGGATGTAGTTGATATTGAACAGATTTTTGATGTTGATACCAAATCGCAAATTATCCCGCTCATAAAAAATTGCGGCATTGCTTAAGAAATAACTATCCGCTTCAAAGCTGTTATCCAGATCCCCTTCTCTCTCTCCAACATAATTAAACCCAACCCCAAAGCCTAAACCCTGCAACTCTCCTCTTTGAATTTGATAAGTTGTCCACAGACTACCGCTATGTTTGGGAGCATTAAACAATCTGTTGCCAACCAAATCGCGGTTGGGATCTGCTGTAACTTCCGCGTTAGTGTAGGCGTAACCACCAATAATATTCCAACCAGGCAAAATTTGTCCCGAAATATCTAGTTCAAGCCCTCGACTCCGCTGTTCTCCACTGGCTATTGAGAATAAAGAATTATTCGGATCGGTGACGGCAACGTTTTGTTTTGTAATGTCAAAATATGCCAAAGTAGCAGCAAGCCTTCTGTCAAGCAACTCCGCTTTGATACCAGCTTCGTAGCCTTTTCCGGTTTCGGGTTCGATGATATTGCCGCCGGCTGTTCTTGCCGAACCTGGATTAAACGAGCGCGAATAACTGGCATAAACAGAAAGTTCTGGAATGGGTTGATAAACAATCCCTACACGGGGGGGTAAAAGCATCGTAATTTGGCTCTTCTGGGTTGGCGGTGGAAACTGTATAATATAGGAACTTTATGCTAGAGGCTAAGCTCATGGATTTCCATC
>NZ_JAUBUE010000063.1:0-29369 GCF_036705305.1 Microcoleus sp. B3-D7
TATCCTTTCTCTGCGCTGTGCTTATCTCAATGGTCAACTTTCCGCTTGATGTATTTGCAAAAGTGAGATGCACCCGAGGAAACTCATTCAAATCGGCTTTCTTAGGATAATTTCAGTCAATAAAGTATTGAAAGCCCGCGCCACAGATGTACTCAGCTTGGCGGTGGGTAGTTTACGCAATTTGCACTTTCCTCAACTGAGAATTTACCAATAGCTTACTAGCATCATTGGCTGATAGTGCAGGGCTGAAATAATGACCCTGAATTTCTTGACAGTGGAGCGATCGCAAACACTCCAACTGCTCTTTAGTTTCTACTCCTTCGGCTACCACGCTCAAGTTCAAATCTCGCCCCAAGGTCGCTACAGCCTTAGCGATCGCCCGTTCGCACGGATCAGTCGTCAATCCGCTGACAAAGGATTTATCTATTTTTAAGATATTCAAGGGAAACTTTTTGAGATAATTTAGAGAACAATAACCCGTGCCGAAATCGTCCAGCGCAATTTGCACTCCCATATTCTGCAACTCCCTGAGAACTTTTGTGGTATAATCCACATCTTGCATGGCTGTAGTCTCGGTAATTTCTAACTCTAAATACTTGGGTGCTAAACCGCTTTTTTCCAAGCATTTTGCTACCATTTCTAATAAATTAAATTGCTGGAACTGCCGAGCCGAAACGTTGACTGCTACCCGCAAATCTGGCTGCAAAGCATCCTGCCAAACTTTATTTTGAGTGCAGGCTGTTTGCAGCACCCATTCCCCAATAGTTACAATGAGCCCGTTCTCTTCGGCGATCGGAATAAATGTAGCGGGAGTAACTAAACCTAATTGTGGATGTTGCCAGCGTAGCAGGGCTTCCATGCCCTGAATTTGCCAAGTAGTAATGTTGACTTTAGGCTGGTAGAAAACCTCAAATTCTCCCTGTTCTAAAGCCTCGTGCAGCCTGTGTTCTATAGTTAGTAAATGGCTGCCTTGGGGATTAAGTGTTGAAGTATATAACTGATAGTTATTTCTTCCCATTTCTTTAGCGTAGTACAAGGCAGCATCGGCATTTTTGACTAAAGTTTCGGCCTCTTCACCATCATCGGGATAAAGGGCAATGCCGATGCTGCTGCTAACATGAAACGGTTGTCCTTCTAGTTTAAATGCTGGCTTTAAATTGTTGAGTATTCTTTGAGCTGTTTTAACGGCATCTTCTAAGCAATTGATATCGGGAAGCAGTATGGTAAATTCGTCGCCTCCCCAGCGGGCAACAGTGTCTGTCGATCGCAAAGTGTCGCTGATACGTCCGGCAAAACCTTCTAACAGGCGATCGCCCGCAGCGTGACCTAATGTATCATTAATCTTTTTGAACCTGTCCAAGTCTAAAAACATCACAGCAAGCATTTTTTTTGTTTGTTTAGCTTGTTTTAAGGAAGCCAGCAGCCGCTCGTTAAAAAGTATCCGGTTCGGTAAACCTGTGAGTTGGTCATAAACAGCTTGATAGCGAATAATTTCTTCAGCTTGCTTGCGCTGAGTGATATCCATCATCGTGCCGATCGCCCTGACTGCTTGGCCACTTTCATTGCGGATGATATAGCCGCGATCGAGCACAAAAACATATCCCCCGTCTGCACGGTGAAAGCTGTATTCTTCCGACCAACATTGAGCATCTGAGTTCATTGTTTGGTTGAAGCTTAACATCACTCTTTCCCGTTCTTCGGGATGAATATTTAACCACCAGGATTCTAATTCTATCGTCTGAGTTTCGTTGAGTTTGTATCCAAAAACGTTTTCAAACTCTGCGCTCAACCAATACTCATTTTTTAACAAATCAAAATCCCATACGGCATCATTTGTCGCCCGCGTCAGCAGGTGAAAGCGTTCTTCGCTTTTGCGTAGTTTTTCTTCGGATTGCACCCGTTCCGTTACATCCCGAAAGCTGAATACTCGACCAGTAATTTGGCCTCCCGTGCGCTGGGGCAACGAGTAGCGCTCGAAGATTCTGCCATCTGTCAACTCTATGATATCGTAACTTTCTGCTGCTGGGCGATCGGACAATTCTTTAGCACGGTTGAGAAATATTTCGGGGTATTTTAACTGGTTGATTCCAAACCCCAAAATTTGGTTGTTATCTCTCGAATCAACCAGCAAATCCGGCAACTGCCACATTTCGGCAAATTTGCGGTTAAAGGTGATAACTTTTCCTCCGCTGTCAACCGCCAGAATGGCGTCAGCAGTAGATTCAATGGTTGCTTGAAGCAACGAAAGAGATGTTTCTAGTTGTGACTCTGCTAATTTGCGATCGCTGATGTCAAAGGCTGTGATTAATATTGAGGCTTTTTTTTCAAATTTTATAATATCTACAGTTGCTTCAATCCAGCGCATTTCTCCAGTTTTCGTGACTATTACTAATTCATATTTAGAGCCTGCTGTTGAGCGCGCATGGCTGGATTTACCCCATTTTTTAACTATTTCTATAAAATCTAGATGAATTAAGTCGTATAAATCCAAGGCTAGTAATTCTTCGCGAGTATATCCTGTCAGAGCTTCTGTCTGAGCATTGACATAGCGGAACTGTCTGCGGTGATAGATAAATGCAACAGCATTAACAGTTTCTATCAGTTGGCGAAACTTTTTTTCACTGCGCCGCAAATTTCTTTCAACCCGCTTTCTATCGGTAATATCTTGTGCTATATATAACTTGCCGCTGACCTTGCCTTGCCCGTCGCGAATAATTGAAATAGAAAGCAGTACAATTATTTTTTTTCGATGTTTAGAAAGGTAGACTTTTTCGACGTTGCGGACAGAACCTTCTGCTGTTAAACTTGCTAACTCTAATTCCGGGGCTGGTGATTCAGTTTTCTTAAACAGTCTGGCTATTGGTGTGCCTAACAACTCTTTTTTAGAGTATCCCAAAAGTTGAGAGGTAGCTTGGTTTAACGACAGAATATGACCGCCCGGGGTGGTGGCAATTATCGAGACGTTCATTTCCTCGCAAATATCGAGAGCATATTCGGCAGTTTGCTGCAAGTCTTGGGTCATTTGGGCAATAGTATGCCAGATATCCTGTTCTTTTTTTGGTGGATACAACACTTTTTCTCCTTTTGGTACCTTGTCATTTTCTGTTTCAGACTTCGGCTTGATTAACCTCATCGTCTTGGATAAGCTATTTACTGTTTTACCCCTGAGCAGTAATGATATTACTACACAAATAAAAACCAGATAATAACCGATTATTTTCCATCTAAAAGTAGCTTTTTTTCTAGGAATTTCCTGAGATTCTATATAATTAGAAATGGGTAACTTTACTGGCTCAATTTGGGATATTTTATCCAAAAATAATGCGGTGCTTGCAGAAGTAAGGGGGCGAGCTGCCGATGGCAAATAGCTATGTTTCTGAGACCGAACCAAAATCCCTTCTACAGGGCGAGTGCCAGGTTCATCTATTACACTTGTCCGTAATATTTTTGGATTTATGCCACATTCCAGACCAAAAATAGCAACCGCGAAATATCCCAACATCAATCGAGTTTTTTTTTCATTTGCTCTACTTCCTAATTTCAAATAAATCTTTTTAGCCACCATAAATTTAAAAAAAATTAACAGAACTTTTTCTATCATGGGCAAACCCAGCCACTATTAATTTATGTGGATTTGTAAATAAATTTTTGCCAAGCTAATAATTTAGCTTTATAACTAATTACAATTTTAATCTTAATTTAAAATGTGTCATCAGCCATTGTGCCACAAATTATCCGCCATTCTGCCTAGACACCGCGTGGGAGCGCGCTAAAATTAGATAATTCCCGCAAAAAGGCGACCGGGATTCGTTAGAAAAATAAACAATTAGCTTAAAATCGATGCAGAGGTCCACTAATTGAACCCATGAGTCAGACCATCCCACAACTCGAAAAAGAAGTCCGCGCGCTGCAAGCAGAAGTTACCGCCCTGCAAGACTCGCTGGAAAAACTTGGCGTACAGCGCTCTGAGTGCCGAGTGGCAGTCAGTTTTCCCAAAAATAATACTCCTCAAGCCATTGCTGAGTTCCACCAGCAAACTGCTGCTTTTGGGGAGCAGTGGTTGCAGCAAATCCAGGAAATTGACCGAGAGACTAAAAATATTGAAAAGCAACTGCAGCCAAAACAGGCTTTACTCAATTACAAGCAAGGTGAACTAGAAAAATTGCTGGCCGGACAGCACTGGCAAGAAGTAGAAAACCACGTTCAAACCGGGGAAAAACGCTTGCAAGCACAAGCTCGGAGAATCAATCAAGCAGCAGCGCAGCTAGAGGCAGAGATTCAAGCTTTAAAAGCACTGTACGACCAACTCAATCCGAGTTATTCAGAGTGGTTTCAACAACCAACTCAAATAGTAGAATTTTCGGCGAAAACTATTCCTTATGCTTTTCCTAGCAGCAGCGGGTTGATCTTGGATAATAAGGAGATTGAGTGGGAAAAAAAGTAGTTTTGGCTTGTGAATTTTAAAGGTAAATTAGTGATTTGAATGTCGCCGTCGAACGATCCAATAAGCAAGACAGATTCGACGGCAACATCCCAAGGCTTTTACCTGCTTTTTTAGAGGAAAAATACAAAACTGCCTCTGGCGCCGTTAATTTTAAGATTTTTGAGTTTCATTTTTTGAAACAAGTTTATTTTTAACTCTGGTGTCAATCTAAAATCTAAAATATAACAGTTCTGGACGCATCAACCGGGTTTTACAAAAAGACTTTGTTGCAGCTTTCGCTTCCGCTAAAAAACCCGGTTGATGAGAGCGAGGGGTGCGTAAGCCCTGTCTAAAATCTCACATAGACTTACTGATGAAACAATTGATTTGGATAGCGCTATTTATTATGGTTGCGGTGGCGGCTGTGGGTTGGCGTTCTGACTCGTGGCAGCGGTTGTCGAGTGTACCCGCAGTTTCGCTCGATCGTAATATCCACACTTCCCAAAACCCGTCTCCCTTACCGCTTCCTGCTGAAAAAAATGCTTTTTCTCTGCCCCAAATTGACCAGTCCCGGTTGTGGAAACACGTCGATAGTTTAGCAGGAGAACGCGAGGGAGAACAATCTCGCTCTTTTACTAGAAACTACATTTCCAAACAACTGCAAACATTAGGATTTTCCCCCGAGTTGCAGCCGTTCGATCGAGGAGTCAACGTCTTCGCTGAGAGAAAAGGTACTGACTCGAACGCCGGTGCAATTTTAGTGGCAGCACACTATGATACCGTCCCAAACTCACCTGGAGCTGATGACAATGCGACGGGAGTTGCTGTAGTTTTAGAACTAGCAAGATTGCTGGGTTCTCGTTCCACGCCTCGGACATTGCAAGTAGCTTTTTTCGACAGGGAAGAAATGGGACTTTTAGGCAGTTTAGCATTCACTGGTAGCGACGCGCGGTTAAAAAATTTGCAGGGAGCGATCGTCCTGGATATGGTAGGTTATGCCTGCCGCACGCCCGGATGCCAGCAATATCCCGAAGGATTGACAGCGCAACCTTTTCTAGAAGCATCGGGGGTAACTTCTCCCGACAAAGGCGAGTTTATCGCTGTGATTGGGGATGCGGAACATCCGCTGCTATTGAAAAGTTTTGCAGAGTCTGGAAAAGCGGATTTGCCGCCTGTGGTGGCGCTGCCGGTTCCCCTGAAAGGGTTGCTGACTCCCGATGTTTTGCGGAGCGACCACGCGCCTTTCTGGTATAAAGGAATTGGTGCTGTGTTGGTGACGGATACTGCAAATTTGCGATCGCCCCACTATCACCAATCTAGCGATACATTAGCAACTATCGATCGACCTTTTTTCGCCGGTTCTGCTCAAATTGTTGTTAATGCCGTGGCTAAATTATTGGAATTAGGTAATTAGTAATTGGTAATTGAGCATGGGGAATTGGGAATTGGGGATGGGGGATGGGGCATGGGGCATTGGGCATGATGACTGTTATTGATACTGCCAACTGACTACTGCCAACTGCCAACTAATAACTAATGACTAATGACTAACAAAGAAAGCCTGCAACGGCATTTACTGCAACTAGACAATCGAGGCTACAAAGCCTACAAAGACATTAAAGGTAATTACGACTTTTCTGAATTTACATTAATTATTGATTACGTGCAGGGAGATCCGTTTGCTTCTCCCAGTAAATTTAGAGTCATAGTTCCGCCAAACATTGCTCAAATTCCCCGCGAACTTTTCAACTCTCGCAGTCGAGAAATAGCCTTGCGAGATTACCTAACTCGCCAGTTTGACAAAGCAGCACACAGCATCAGCAGCAAACGCGGCACTGGGAAAAGCGGTATGATTGCAGTGACTGGCTTCGGACAAGAAGTTTTAGAGCGAACTTCCGCATTTATCATTTCCTCAAATACATCCGATATCGAAGATTTAGGAGGAGTTGAACTGCGATTTGCCGTCGGACTTCCAGCGGGCGGACGCAGTATCTTAGGGCGACAAGCTGCTGAAATGCTGTGCGAAGATATTCCGCAAATTGTCAGCAATTCTCTCAAATATTCTCACTTAAATGCTGGGGAATGTCGCCGTCACGTTGAAACTGTAGAAGATGCTGACTGGCTGCGGCAGCAGTTAGCTGAGAACGGATTAGTTGCGTTTGTTGCTGACGGTGCAATTTTACCCCGCCGCAGCGGTGTTGACAACAGACCTTTGTTAAATAATGCTGTGCCTTTTCAGTCGCCGCCGTCGTTAAAAGTTGAGTTTAATTGTCCGAATCGCGGTTTGATTTCCGGGATGGGTATTCCCGCTGGCATTACTTTGATTGTTGGCGGCGGCTATCACGGCAAATCAACTTTACTCAGGGCGATTGAGTTGGGAGTTTACAACCGAATTCCTGGAGATGGTCGGGAATTTGTGGTGGCTAATCCGGCGGCGGTGAAAATTAGAGCGGAAGATGGCAGAAGTGTGGCGGGAGTTGATATTTCGCCTTTTATTAACCAATTGCCACAAGGTAGAGATACTGCACAATTTTATACGGAAAATGCGAGCGGTAGCACGTCGCAAGCTGCTAATATTATTGAGGCTTTGGAAGTGGGGAGAAGGAAGAGGGAAGAAGGAAGAAGGAAGAGGGAAGAAGGAAGAGGGAAGAAGGAAGAAGCTCAGTCTTTTGTTTTAGAGACGCAATTAGTCGCTATTTCAGAAGGGGATTTAGTGCCTGTTTTATTAGTTGATGAGGATACGGCGGCGACAAATTTTATGATTCGCGATCGCCGAATGCAGGAACTCATCGCTAAGGATAAGGAACCGATTACGCCGTTTATTGATAAAGTGAGACTATTGTATGCAGATTATGGCGTTTCGACTATTTTAGTCATGGGCGGAAGCGGCGATTATTTTGATGTGGCAGATACTGTGATTTCAATGGATAACTTTCAAGCATATAATGTGACGGAAAAAGCTAAAGAAATTGCTAAAAAATACTCGACTAGCCGTGCTGCTGAAGGGGGAGAAAATTTTGGTGAGATTACTCAAAGAGTGCCGATTCCTGCTAGTTTAGATCCGAGCCGGGGACGGCGAGATGTGCGAGTGAAGGTGCGGGATGTTGATGAATTGGCTTTCGGAACTGAGGAGATTGATTTGGGGGCTATTGAACAAATTGTGGACAGCGGACAGTTAAGGGCGATCGCAGCGGCAATGGTTTATGCTAAGCAGCAATACATGGACGGAAAACGTACTTTGTCGGAAATCATAGATTTGGTGATGGCAGATATTGAGGCGCAGGGGATGGATATTTTATCGCCTTTTCCTGAAGGGGATTTTGCCATGTTTCGGCGGTTTGAATTGGTGGCGGCAATTAATCGGCTTCGCAGTTTGTCGGTTGTTGCCAAGTAGACTTGCTTAATATAAGTGTATTGTTGCCCTACTTTTGATATGCTGACCAAAGTGAGTGCAAAAACTGCGATTGAAGTATGACAGGCAATATAGGACAACTGACTGCTTTAAGCGATCGACCTTATATAGTATTAAGCAATCAAGGGGAAATTTTACAGTTAGAGTTAAAACAGCAGCAGCACTTATTGGGGCGCGATCGCACTCGTGCTGATTTAGTCATTCCCGAAGCTTGGCGCGCAGTTTCGGGCGTTCACGCTGTTTTGCGCCAAATGGGGGATAATTACTGGATTTACGACGGTGACGGCCAGCGGCCGAGCACTAATGGCTTATTTGTCGATCGCACTCGCATCACTCCCAATGACGGTTATTGTCTGAAAAACGGCACAGAAATTAAAATCGGTCTCGATCCTCAAAATCAAGTTTTGCTGAGTTATTTTAATCCGCTGGCGAATCAGGTTGCTGTCCCTAGCAAGCAGTCAATTCTTCTTAAGAATCGGTCGGTTTTGTTAGGCCGCGATCCAAACGCTTCGCTGCAATTAGATGCGCCGCTGGTTTCTAGACGCCACGCCACAATCGACCAAGACAGCCGCGGCAATTATATTTTGCGAGACCACAGCGTTAACGGGGTTTTTGTTAACGGTCAGCGAGTGACAAATTCTGTACAGTTGTCCGAGGGAGATGCAATTCGGATCGGCCCGTTTACTCTAACTTACCGCAGCGGTGAGTTGCAGATGCAAGACTCGGGGCATCAAATTCGTTTGGATGCTGACAGTCTGGTGATTCCGAAGCGTTTGGATAACATCACTTTGGCGATCGAACCGGGGCAGTTTGTGGCTTTAGTCGGCGGTAGCGGCGCTGGCAAATCTACTTTAATGCGGACGCTTTTAGGCATTGAAAAAACTACTAACGGCGCTGTGTTTCTCAATGGCGACCACCTGCGCCAAAACTTCAATATTTACCGCAATCAAATCGGTTACGTGCCTCAAGATGATATTGTACACGCAGATTTGACAGTAGAAGAAGTCTTGAGTTATGCAGCTAAATTGCGCTTACCTCCCGATACAGATGTCAAGCAGGTAGTCGCAAAAACTTTAGAAGATATTGAAATGACTCACCGTCGCAAGGCTTTGGTAAAACAGCTTAGCGGCGGACAGCGGAAGCGGGTCAGCATCGGAGTTGAACTGTTAGCAGACCCGAAACTTTTCTTTTTAGACGAACCGACTTCAGGACTCGATCCGGGTTTGGATAAGAAGATGATGCAACTGCTGCGAAAGTTGGCAAATCAAGGCCGGACGGTGATTCTGGTGACTCACGCGACGGCAAATATCACGATGTGCGATCGTATTGTTTTTATGGGTCGCGGCGGACGCCTTTGTTACTTCGGCCCGCCTAGGGAAGCGCTCGATTTTTTCGATGTCAAAACAGGCGATTTTGCAGACATTTACAACGAATTAGAAACAGGAGAAACCAACGTTCTAAGCTGGGCAGAAAAGTTTAATAAATCTCCCTACTATCAGCGCTATATTGTCAACCACTTCAGCACAGGAAACGCTAATGCAAAAATACCTTCTGCACCTTCTGTACCAAAATCTCAATCTTTCGTCAAACAACTCGTTTTGCTTGCCCAGCGCTATTTTCAACTCGTTTCCCGCGACTTAGTTAACTTGAGTTTAGCTCTTTTAACTGCTCCGATAGGCATTAGTTTGCTGCGGCTTGCCGTCAGAGATAAAGACCCGTTAATTGGCGCACCGGAGGCAACTTTAGCACCTTTAGCGCTCAGAGTTTTATTTGTATTTACCTGCGCGGCGATTTGGGTAGGACTGGCAACTTCTCTGCAAGAAATTGTTAAAGAATCTGCTATTTATTTGCGAGAACGTTTGGTTAACTTAGGATTGTTTGCTTATTTAGGTTCAAAAATTTTTATACTTTCTGGTTTGGCAGTATTGCAAACACTGTTAATGGTAGGAGTTATTCTGAGTGCTTTTAAATCCCCCGAACCGAGTTTAATTTCCTGGGCGATGGGGGCAAGTATTACCACATTCCTAACTTTGATGAGCTGCATAAGTCTCGGATTAGTCGTTTCCGCGATTGTTAAAAATAGCTCTCAAGCTAATAGCGCTTTGCCTCTTTTATTGCTGCCTCAGATTATTTTTTCTGGAGTTTTGTTTAAGATGGAAGGTGCCGCGAGCACATTTTCTTGGCTGATGTTAAGCCGCTGGTCTGTGGGTGCTTACGGCTCTTTAGTTAATGTGAATGGGATGGTTCCCGCGCCTACTACATTACCGGACGGGAGTACGCTTCCTCAGCCGTTTGAGCCTACTCCTGTTTACGATCCAACCTGGGAGAATTTGAGTTTAAATTGGGGTATTTTGTGCGTGCATATTTTCGTTTATTTAATGTTGACTCTGTGGTTGCAGAAGCGGAAGGATATTTTATAATTAAAATTACGCACTTTTAACTCACAGTTCATTATCAAATCAGATGGGGGGAGGAATCAATGTTAGTTAAAACCAACGCATTAGTAGAAATTGCTGCATCGCCTGAAGTAGTCTTTGATTTTGTTACGTCGCTGTCAAATCTGCCCAAAGTCTTTCGCGGATATGGCCCAATTCCAGCCATTATTAAAGCTGAGATGGCAGATGGTGGAGAAATGCGTGAAGGCGGCGTGCGGCGGATAGAAAATTCCGACACTTCGGTGATTGATGAAGAAATCATTACTTTCAAAAAGCCAGAAAGACAAACCTACCGACTGGTTAGAGGGTTTAAGTTTCCGATTTCTCTACTCATTGAGTCTGGTGGCGGAGATTGGAATTTCACTGCTACAGCAAAGGGAACTCAGATTGATTGGGAGTTTTATTTCATGCTGAATTCTTCGATATTCTATCCCATCGGGTTGTTGCTAGTTCAGGTTTTTATGCAAAAAGCTATGCAGCAGTGTTTATATAATATTAAAGAATATTTGGCTAACCCAAGCGAATTGATGGTATGAATTATTGGCTAATGAAGTCGGAACCAGATGTTTATAGTATTGCGAATTTGAAGCACGACCGCACTTCCCTTTGGGATGGCGTTCGCAACTATCAAGCTCGCAATTTTATGCGAAAAATGAGTCTGGGAGATTTAGTATTTTTTTACCATTCTAATACTAGAATACCCGGAATTGTCGGCTTAGTGCGCGTCGTTGAAACAGGAATTGCTGACCCAACTCAGTTTGATATGAATAGCGAATATTATGATGCTAAATCGCAGTTTGATGCGCCTCGCTGGCAAACTGTGAAAGTTGAGTTTGTGGAGGAATTTGCTAAGTTAATATCTTTGGATGAACTGAAACAAAAGTTTAGTGCTGATGAGATTTTGGTGGTGAGGAAAGGCAATCGGTTATCGGTGATGCCGGTATCTGAAGTTGCTGCCGAGAAGATTTTGAAGATGAGATGAGTTTATTACCCACTTTATACGGGGCGAATGTAATACTAATTTCTCAAAATAGAGTTACAGTTAGTATGTGTTATTGTTGTAATTTATTACCCAAATATCAGGAAGAATAATGTCAGTCTTGTGTCAAGATTGAAATTCGGGAAACAGCAGAAGAGGTGAGAGATCTTCTGAGGAAAGAGAAAGATGTGACTCTCCACGAAAAACTCCAAGTTCTGTATTGGCTCAAAACCCAAACGGTAGAAACTGTATTGTCGGCTGCTGTGCGGTGGTAGTCCTGCATAGTCATGATAATTAAGGGTTTTCTTTAATAAATAAATTGGCGTTATAGCTAGGAATAAAATACCAAATAGCTGTTTATATGATTGGAGAGTTTTTTATAAAATGAAAGGGTTTTTATTGCCAATCGAGATATTCTTTGTCTCATGGTATTATTAAATTTTTCTATATAGTTTGTCTGACCAGTATGCTTTCCTACTGCTCTCTGTCTTTTTTTTAGGAAAAACTATTCCCTCAGAAAGGACAAAAGTGTGTATAACTGACAGCACATTGACGATATACTGCAGGCATTAAATTCCCAAGTCATCGAGCACCATCTTTATCTCTTTTGCCAATATATACTCCTACAATTTCTTTAGTCAAGACATCAATTGCTAGCCAAATCCACTGCTTATTACCCTTATTTTCTACAAATGAGCACATTTCATCGCATTGAATTGTTAGCTTCCCCCTTTTTTTGATTTCACTTCCACTTGTCTTTTGACGGCTCCTAATTTTTCATTAACATAGTATTGTAGCCACCTTTGTGAAACCCCGGTTCCCCTAACAATCCCAGCCAGAGATATCTTTTCTAATAAAGTCTATCTCTCAATTCTCTTGTTTCTTCCGAAATCTGCTGATGTCTGGGAGCCATGACAAATTGTCTGTCACAATCTCGACATTTAAAGTTTTGTTTACCAGTGTGAGTGTGACCATTTTTCACAATATTATATTGAGAATTGCACCTGGGACATTTTATAAGCTAAAAGTTAAGGCAGATTGAAGAAGTAAATTATAACAGGTACTCCTGACTATGCAGGACTACCCAACTACCACGATGGTTGACGTAATACTTGCTACGGCGCTTGATTTGGTCAATACCCAGCACTTCTAAAACTGGTTTACAAGTTGCTGCTACTGTACTTCATACACCTGAAATACGCTGTACCTTTTGGTCAGAGCTTGTCAGCCTGATTTGGCTCTTTTTTGTATAACGCAGTTTAAAATGATAGTTCACTGGCGTTCACTGTTGGAGGATTCTCCTTGCACGCTTACCACTTTAGGCTAGCAGTTTCGGTTACTTTCGTGGCCTGCATTCCATCTCGTTCATTGCTTACTTGAGGCGTGACCGGACTTCAAAGGAAGTCTTTTACGTAGGAGTAGCGGGTGTGAATCCGCTAGGAAAGTGGTCTTTCCATACTAAACAACCTTATCAGGTCGCGCTCGACTAAACGAATCGCACCTAAACTCCAAGTATGAGTAAAAGCGTTTATCTCAAAAAAAAATAGGCTAGCTATATTTCACAGCGCCTATCTCAATCTAAATTTTAATGGCTCCCCGCAACGCCGTCTTACCTCAGCTTTTGACCTGGTATTTTACCAGGTGGGTACCGTTGGCTCGGACTTAAAGTTTCTGGGTACAAGCCCAGTTTACTGCTGTCCAAACATCTTGATTCCCGAGAGTTAAGAGTTATAGATCAAAAAAACATTATTGGCAGTCACCAACGTCGCAGTAGAACCTTTATTTAATATATACCAACTAACCAGATTTTGGCAAGCTTCGAGCAATTTAACTTGCATACCAGATAGATTCAACGGTTTGAGCGAGATCCTCTGCTGACGATCGCCCCTGAGCCACCAAGTCCGCGTCAAGCACAACTGTAACGTGACCGAGTTTGCGGCCGGGACGCGATTCTTTCTTACCATACCAATGTACAAAAGCACCGCTAATTTGTGCCAGTTCTTTTCTTTTTGCTAAATAATCGGACTCGGCCGACTCGTAGCCTAGCAAATTTACCATGACAGCGCCTGCACATTTCAGAGCCGAATTACCTAAAGGCAGTTGACAAACGGCGCGCAAATGCTGTTCAAATTGTGAAGTTTCGCAGGCATCGATGGTAAAATGTCCCGAGTTGTGGGTGCGGGGTGCAATTTCATTGACTAACAGCTTATTATCAGCGGTTAAAAATAATTCAATGCCGAATACGCCGACAGCTTCTAAGCTGTTGAGGAGAGTGCGGGCGATCGCACAAGCTTCAGTTTTCACATCTAAACTAATATCAGCGGGCGCAATCACCAGATGACAAACCTGATTTTGCTGCTGAGTTTCCACTATCGGATAAATCGCAATTTCGCCATTTGCCGATCGAGCTGCAATTACAGCCAACTCGCGATCGAATGGCACAAACTCTTCCACCAGCAAAGACTGACCTTGGAGTTTAGCACGAATTGACTCCAAACTCCCTCGATCATTCACAATAAAAGTACCTTGGCCGTCATAACCGTGGCGGCGAACTTTGACGACAAAGGGAAAGTCGATCGATCCAGCATCCGAGTCTCCTTTCATCTGCACGCTGTCGGAAACAGAAATTGCCGGAAAGTCGATCGCCACCGCTTTAAACAATTCTGGGGGCAAATCTGCGCTGCAATCCCATTCCCAAAACCTCGGAGTTGGCAAACCCAAACCTTGTAAATAACAGCGCTGAACGTACTTATCCAACAAAGGAGAAAGCGACGACAAACTCGGCTGAAATAACACACCTTGCTGTTCTAGCGGCCGCAAACCATCCAAATCCACAAACTCATTTTCAAAAGTAATAACATCGCAGCCAGCAGCCAATTGAGCCGTAGCCAAAACATCATCCACAGCCGCCAAAACAGCACCAGCAGCAACAGAAACTGCCGGGTCACTAGCATGGGGAGTTTGCACTACCAATTCAATACCCAGCGCACTAGCAGCATCCCCCATCATCGAAGCTAGCTGGCCGCCGCCGACAACGCCCACCCGCTTAAATTTGGCAGACGAACTCGCAGCGGTTTGATTTGATTTCATGTGAGTAAAATTCCCCAGAGTCAACCTGCCTATCTTATCGCTATTTGTCCCCGAATCAATTATAGTAATTGCAGAGTTAAAAGCCAGAAAAGAGTTTTAATTGCGTGATTAAATCGAGGCCGAACCCATAAAAATTGGGCAGCTAAAGTCTTTAATTATTGCACGCTCGCAGCCATTGAGAAACAGCCGTCGAACCCCACTCCTCCAGAAAAGTGCCACATCTAGCAATTCCCTAGCGCCAAGCATGGCATAATTGACAGCACTGCAAAAAGCAGATAGACAGATGCCAACACTGAAAATCAGACATTCAGGGAACAAAATTTATAGGTGAGGATACTGTGAAAGTTTTAGTTGTGGGAAACGGAGGTCGCGAACACGCGATCGCAAAAAAACTGCTAGAATCTACGCGGATTAAACAAGTATTCTGCGTACCGGGCAACGGCGGCACAGCTACCACCCAAGGCTGTCAAAATCTGTCGCTCAACATCGACGACTTCCAAGGCATCGAACGCTTTGTGATGGTCAACAACATCGGATTAGTCATCGTCGGCCCCGAATTGCCCCTATCGCTAGGCATCGCCGACTATTTCCAACAGCGAAAAATGATGATTTTCGGTCCCACCAAAGCCGGCGCCCAAATTGAATCCAGCAAATCCTGGGCTAAAGAATTGATGCTCGAAGCAGGCATCCCCACACCCAAAGCTGCCGTATTTACAGACGCAGAAGCAGCAAAAGCATACGTTCTAGAACAAGGAACCCCAATAGTCATCAAAGCAGACGGACTCGCATCAGGCAAAGGAGTCACCGTTGCCACCACCGTCAAAATGGCTCACAGCGCCATCAACACCATTTTCCGAGGCGAATTCGGCACCGACAACATCCGAGTCGTCGTCGAAGAATTCTTAACAGGTCAAGAAGTCTCGATTCTCGCCCTCACCGACGGCATCACAGTGGAACCGTTGCTGCCGGCCCAAGACCACAAAGCTATCGGCGAAGGCGACAAGGGAGCCAACACCGGCGGTATGGGAGCCTACGCCCCAGCGCCCATCGTCACCCCGGAACTCATGGAAAGGATTCAGGAAGAAATTCTCGAACCCACCCTCGCAGCACTGCAAAAACGCAAAATCGACTACCGGGGTGTACTCTACGCAGGTTTAATGATTACCCCCGACGGAGAACCCAAAGTCTTAGAATTCAACTGCCGTTTCGGAGATCCCGAAACTCAAGCGGTTTTGTCGTTGCTGGAAACTCCTTTAGAAGATTTGGTGCTGGCCTGCTGTCAGCAGCGTCTCGGTGAATATTCTATTCGCTGGAAGTCGGGGGCCTCTGTTTGCGTAGTTTTGGCTTCTGGGGGCTATCCTGGAAGTTATCAAAAAGGCAAAGTTATTACAGGTATCGAGGAAGCTGAAGCCAAAGGGGCAGAAGTGTTTCACGCCGGCACTCAGTTGAAGCAGCAGCAGTTGGTGAGCGACGGCGGCCGGGTTTTGGGTGTCACCGCGACGGGAGAAACTTTGGAACAAGCTATCTCAAAAGCTTATGCAGCAGTTGATTGTATCCAATTTGAAGGGGTCTACTGCCGCCGGGACATCGGTCGCCGAGCTCTGGGCGATAAAAATTAGGAATTGTGACATCAGCCGCCATCCGAAAGCCAAGCAATCTCAATGTAGAAATGTAACAATGAAGTTTGGTATCTCTGCGGTGGCGGTAGCGGACAAGTCGCAGCAGAAAATTCGATCGGGAGCCAACTGAATTGATCTTGCTTTTAATATTGAACTGGTGAAATGCTGGCCATACTAAACAAAATCGGAGAAATTATTGCCCGCTGGTGGTCGGATTTTACCCTCCAGACCCGCCTGATGGCCGCTGCTACCCTCGTAGTGTCGTTAATTATGAGTGGCCTGACCTTCTGGGCCGTGAATACTATCCAGCAAGACGCCCGACTTAACGATACTCGTTACGGCCGAGACCTGGGCCTGCTGTTGGCAGCAAATGTGGCGCCGCTGATTGCCAAAAACGATCGCTCCGAAGTCGCCCGCTTTTCCCGCCAATTTTACAGCAGCACGTCCAGCGTCCGCTATATGCTTTACGCAGACGAAGCGGGAGATATTTTCCTGGGGATACCCTTTTCGGAATCCGAGGTGGAGACTTCCCTGACACTGCGCCGCCAGATCAAACTTCCCGATAATTTTCTCGCGGATATTGAGGCGAGAAATTTAACTTCTTTGCCTTTGGTACGGCAGCATTTGACGCCAGATGGAGAAGTTACCGATGTATTTGTGCCGTTAATTCATGAAGACAAATATTTGGGAGTTTTGGCGATCGGCATTAACCCAAATCCGGCAGCAGTTATCTCTTCAAATCTGACTAGGGATGTCACTTTAGCAGTATTTGTCACAATTTGGGTGATGGTAATTTTGGGAGCTGTATTTAATGCCCTGACAATTACTCAGCCGATCAAACAATTAGTCTTCGGGGTCAAAAACATTGCCAGCGGGAATTTTAAGCAGCGAGTTGACCTGCCTTTAGGGGGAGAATTGGGCGAGTTGATCGGCAGTTTTAATGAAATGGCCCAGAAACTCGAAAGTTATGAAGAACAAAATATTGAAGAGCTGACAGCGGAAAAAGCTAAGTTAGAAACTTTGGTTTCAACGATTGCTGATGGCGCGCTTTTATTAGACGCAAATTTGCAAGTGATTTTAGTTAATCCGACGGGGATGCGGATTTTTGGATGGGAAGGTAAAAAGGCGATCGGAGTAAATGTTCTGAACATTTTGCCTTCGGAAGTGCAGCAGGAGTTGGGGAGACCGTTGCAGGAAATAGCTGCGGGCGATCGCGAAGGCGGCGAATTTCGCATCTCGATGAGCGAACCTGTTAACCGTACAATTCGGATTGTTTTAACTACAGTCATTCTGCACAAAGCGCCCGGTGCCGAACCGCTGTGCAAAAGCTGCATCCGCCATGAGGAAGATACCTGTACCGAGCCACAACGCCCGCTAGCTGTAGAGTGTACTTTCTACGAGCAAACCTCCAAGCATCAAGGTTCTGGAAATTACCGAGAAAGTCTCAAAGGCATTGCAATGACAGTGCAGGACATTACTCGCGAAGTAGAACTCAATGAGGCTAAAAGCAATTTTATCAGCAATGTTTCTCACGAATTGAGAACACCTTTATTTAATATCAAATCTTTTATCGAGACTCTCCACGAGTACGGAGAAGACCTTCTAGAAAGTGAGCGCAGGGAATTCCTAGAAATTGCCAATCGAGAAACCGATCGACTAACTCGTTTAGTTAACGACGTATTAGACTTGTCGCGACTGGAATCCTGCCGAGTTTATCACTTGGAAGCTGTTGACCTCCCGCAAGCTGTGGAACAAACCCTGCGGACTTATCAGTTAAATGCTAAGGATAAAGGCATTGAATTAGAGCAAGAAGTTGACCCATATTTGCCGCCTGCTTTAGGTCATTACGATTTGCTGCTGCAAGTATTTGCAAATTTAGTAGGAAATGCCTTAAAATTTACTCAGTCCGGCGGCAAGGTAGCCATTCGAGCGTATTTGCTAGAGTCGGAGCCGCCCACCCACAAAGACGGTCAATCTGTCAACCAAAACTTGTCACCGGATGCCAAACATTTTCCGGTAGTGCGGATCGAAATTTCTGATACTGGAATTGGCATAGATCCCGAAGACCAACAAGCTATCTTCGAGCGCTTTTTCCGGGTAGAAAACCGAGTACACACTTTAGAAGGAACTGGATTAGGTCTTTCTATTGTCAGAAACATTATTGACAAGCACCACACTAAAATTAATTTAGTTAGCGAAGTTAATGTCGGTACGACTTTCTGGTTCGACTTGGCAGTTTATCAGCCGAAACAAACAGTAGAGATGGAAAATTCTTGGTCAGTGGCAGCAACGGTGGAGAGTGAAACAATTCCGAGTCATATTAACTGATCTCACTTAATTAAAGGTAAAATGCGATCGGTGTTAAAGCCCCGACTTTTTAAAGAAGTCGGGGCTATGCCTATTCTGTTTAAAGATTCTCCTAATACGCCTGACCAAATACTGACCTCATCAGTGTGGATTCTCCTTAGCTGTCCTATCTAAGCTCAATTTTACCGATAAAACTACATACCAAGACCAATAAGTACCAACCCCCAATAGTCCCGACTCTGTCAAATTGGTCATTAGAATAAATGTTAATAAATACAAAGGCAAACCGGACTCTGGAAAACTTCCTTTAACTAGGTACTTTATACCTCTAAATATATTATTAAAAAATGACCCAATAAACAACAATAGTCCGGCCCAACCCAGTTCGCAAAGTATATCAATAAAACCATTGTGAGAGTGGGGTGGCACAAAACCAGTTTTAGCTACTACAATTCCGTAAGCGGGATTTTCCGATCTACGCCACCACTGCCAAAATCCTTTTATTCCATAACCAAATATGGGATTATTTTGATTAATTCGCTCAATAATTAAAGGCCAAAACTCGGTTCTACCTGTTAAAGTCATATCTTTTTTCAAACCATCCACAATAATAGCCTCTAAATTATTTAATACCAAAATACTTATACCTACACTACCGACCAAAAATAAGATAAAGCAGAGAAAAGCCCATTTTACAGGTAATTTTTTTAATAGGGCTAAATAACTCCACAAACTGATTAATACCACTGTCAAAATCCGACTAGCACCACTACAACCTTTTTGCAATCCTACTAAAGCTATTAAAATTATAAATAATGATAAATATCGATACTTGCGATCCTTAAAAGCATATAAAATCCATAAAGAAGCTGTATTAGCCATTTGAAAAGAAAAAGGGTTTTTATGACCTAAAACTCCTGTCCAACAACCGTCCGGCGCTGCATTGGTTTTCACAAGTAACCACAAAGCTAATAAACCAGTTAGCCATCTCAATAATCCATAAATTTCTAACCAACTATACACTTTACCTACATAAATAGAAACCAGTGTTATTCCCCAAATAGCACCAATAGCCCTAAATGTAATTTCAGGGGTTTGTGACCACAAGCCAGATAAAGTCATAATTAACAAAAACAAACCTAAAAAAATGTCTCCTGCTATCCACTTAATGCACATAGAAACAGTTTTTTGGGTAGTTTTAGTTAAACGGGGAAATAGCATTAATATCATACCCCCATAAATGGCAATTTGAGCAATCATCGTTGGGGGTGTAGTTTCTACGTTGTAGAAAACGTTAGGATGGAGTTTGGTAAAGGGCATGGCTATGATACCAGATCCACCAGTTATGGTAAAAAAAAGTATCCCCACAAAAATCTTTTCTAATGTGGCACCCAATTTGGGATGGCGTGCAGCTAAAATATAAATAGTCACAAAGACGATAAGCGTTAAACACAATAGCATCAACGCAAACATCGGCACCCTTAAAATATCTTTCATGGCTTTACCTCTATCATAAATTTGTTACTACCTATGAAATGGCTTACTCTACGTGCTTTACAACTGCCACTGCTGGCGCTGGTAGTCACTCTCTCCTACCCTCAAACCAACCTCGCTCAGTCGCCAGCCCCCGCAATAAGTATTAATACTGACTACTATCTAGGTGGTGGAGACAATATTAGAATTGATATCTATGATCTGCCCCAGCTTAGTGGGGAGTATCAAATTCCCGCTGGGGGAGCTATTCAAATCCCCATTATTGGTAGTATTTCCCTTCAAGGATTAACTTTAGAACAGGCAGCCCAAGTTATCACTAGAGCTTATGGTCAGGTTGTGAAAAAACCTTTAGTTACAATCAGCTTACAAGCTGCCCGCCCGCTTAATATTTGGTTATCGGGTGAAATAAGTCGTCCTGGCTCCTACTTATTGCCCCTAGCTAATGGAGGTGGAACTAGACCATCTATTCAGTTTCCCACGCTTCCTCAAGCTTTAGAAAAAGCTGGGGGTATTCGAGCTAGCGCTGATATTCGACGAGTAATTGTGCGGCGTCGGCTCACGGCTAACAAAGAAATAACTATAACTTATAATCTGTGGGATTATTTACAAACTGGTCAGACCAGCCAAGATATCACGTTGCGAGATGGAGATCAAATCTTGGTTCCTCCTCAAGAAACAATTAATTTAGCAGAAACAAATCAACTTAGTGAATCTAATTTTTCTATCCCCGCAGAGCAACCCCGTACTGTCTCAGTATTCGGAGAGGTGAAGCGTCCCGGTAGATATGTAGCGATTGGTGGTGATACCCAAAATGGTCAAAGAAGCAACGGACAGCCGACAATTATTCGTGCTCTACAACTAGCTGGTGGAATCACATCAATCGCTGATATTCGCCAAATCCAACTCCAACGTTATACTAGAAGTGGGAAACAACAAGTTAGAACTATTAACCTCTGGCAATATTTGCAAGAACAAGATACCTCTCAAGATACTATTCTACAAGAAGGGGATATCATCTTTGTGCCGACAGCGACCGCGATCGACCCCGGAGAAGTTTCGGTTCTAGCTACTGCTAGCTTTGCTCCAGGGACTGTGCAAGTGAGTGTTATCGGAGAAGTCAATACTCCGGGTGGACTTAAATTACCTCCTAATACTACCTTAAATCAAGCAATTATGAGTGCGGGGGGTTTCAGACCAAATCGCGCTAACTCTAGATATGTGGAACTGATCAGGCTGAATCCTAATGGCACTATATCCCGCTCGGAAGTATCAATTAATTTGAATCAAGGAATTGACGCTCAAAGCAACCCACTGATTCAAGATAATGACATAATTATAGTGGCACGTTCGAGGACTGCTATCTTTGTAGACAACATTAACACTGTTCTCTCACCAGTTAGTAATATTATTGGTGGAATTCTCGTTCCCACCCGACTGATAGAGCTACTCAGACTATTCGGAAATTAGGAATTAAATAACATACATTTTTGCTATGGATAAAAAACTGTTGTCTTCCCTGAAGAATGACCTTAATGGTCAATATTTATCTGTTCCCTCCGCTAATTACCTAGCTAGTACCCCAGCAGAGGATGACCAAGTTCTTGATATGAATTGGGTACTAGCTGTCGTCAAACGTCGCCTTCTGGTGATGGGCATAGTAGCGGCCAGCATAGCTACTTTAAGCGGTAGTTTCGTACTCAGGGCTGCCAAAAACTCTATTAGTGAGTATGAAGGAAAATTTACAGTTTTAGCCGAACCCATTACGGCTGAGGATCGGCTATCAAAGCTCTTTGTTCAAGCTCAAAATAACAGTTTAGGCATCACCGACTTGAACAAAATTAAATCATCAGCAGAAGAAGGTTCTTCGGTGGATTATCAAAGTTTATCGCGGGTTTTAAAAAGCCCAGAAGTGTTACTACCATTAGTTAATAAATTGCAAAAAAAATATCCAAAGTTTGACTATAAAAGTCTCAGTAGTCGCTTGGTCATCCAACGTGTTACTTTCTTGCGAGATGGGAAGCAGGGTGGTACTAAACTCCTAGATATTAGCTATCGCGATCGAGACCCCAAGCGCATCCAATATGTCCTGGATGAAACTGCCAAATATTACCTAGAATATATGGATAAAGAGCGTTTAAAAGTTAACAAACAAAGTATTGACTTTATCGCTCGACAAATGCCACCACTCCAGCAGAAAGTTGATAAATTGCAACAAGAATTACAAATGTTAAGAGTTCAGTATAACTTTAATCAACCAGAAGTACGCAGCCGGAGCCTATCAGATCAGCTAGATAATTTAACTAATCGTCGCCTAGAAGTGCAAGTACAACTAGCAGAAAGTAGGCACCAATATGAAAGCTACAATAAAAGAGCTTTAACAGGCGATTATCGTTGGATTGTTGATATTAGCCCCAAGTCTTATGAAAATTTAATTAGCAAAGTAAATGAAATAGAGTCGCAATTAGCTTTAAGCTCTACTCAATTTTATGAAAATAGTCTTCCCATTCAATCTTTGCGGGAAAAGCAGCAAAGTTTGCACGATTTAATGAAAAAAGAAGCTGAGTCTGTCATTTTTCAGATGAAAACACAACTCGAACAGTTGGAAGCTCGCGAGCGATTGATAACTAATAGCCAAAATTTACTGCAAGCAAAAATCACTCAAATGCCTCAAGCTCAACTTCGCTATGATGACATACAATTAAAACTAGAATTAGCTAAAGAGAATCTCAAACTGTTCATCGAAAAACAAAAAACTTTGCAACTAGATGCTGGTCAAATAGATGGCTCTTGGCAAATTATATCTAAACCACAATTAGTCACAAACGAAAAAGGTGATCTCTACCCAGTAACAGAAAAACCAACCCGTCGCCACCTAGCGATCGCGCTCGTTATTAGCACTTTACTAGGCATTGCTATAGGTTTCTTAGTAGAAGTTTTAAATACTGTTTTCCATACTCCCGAAGAAATTAAATCAGCAACTAAGCGCCCTCTTTTGGGAGTCATTCCGATCGCCAAAGCGATGAAAATTAAATCTCGTAGAGGTGAAAGGGCTCCCGCTCAATTCAGTAGCGTAAGTTCAAATACTAACAGTGCAAGCTTAAAACGAATAATAGTTTCCAATTACAAAGATTTTCCTGTGGTCGAGGCATTTCACTACTTATACACCAATATTCAATTATTAAATGCGGAACACCCAATAACTTCTTTAACCATCACTTCTACCATTAAAGGTGAGGGTAAGTCAACTGTAGCACTTTATTTAGCTAAAACTGCTTCTGCTGTTGGTAAACGGGTATTATTAGTGGATGCTAATATGCGTGTGCCTCAACTGCACACATACCTTGGCTTATCAAATATGAAAGGTTTAAGTAATGTTTTAAGTTCTGATTTAAGCTTAAATGAGGCTATTCAGCGATTACCAGATGATGACAATCTTTTTGTCCTTACAGCAGGTACTATTCCCCCCGATCCAATTAAATTACTTTCTTCGAGAAAGATGCACTATTTAATGGAACAATTCCTAGCCTTATTTGATTTAGTCATTTACGATACGCCGCCTTTGATTGGTTTAGCAGACGGCCATTTACTAGCTTCTCAAACGGATGGTACAGTGCTGATAGTGAAAATAGAAAAAACCGATCGCGGTCTGGTAAACAAAGCTTTAGATCAACTAAATGTAGCCGATTTTAAAGTATTGGGAGTAGTAGCTAATGGGGTTAAATAACTAATGCTAAAATGAAGTTAGATAGCCAAAGGAAGAAGTAAGACTATTTATTTTTTGTTGGCGATAGGTATTAAATTCCTGGATAGGGGTTTGCAGTTAGCCTATAGTGGGGTTATTTTTGGAAACTGGTAGAAGAAGCCGATGTAAAATGCAAAATAAGTAAATCAACCTAATTAAACCTAAAACCATCGCACTCTTACCACCCCGACTTCTTTAAGAAGTCGAGGTGGCAATTAGATCAAGACTTAAGAAAGAGTCTTTCTAGCACGTTCCGATCGCTCTTCTGCGGTATCCATAACATCCGCCATTTTATCCACCATTTCCCCTGGATAATTTTCCAGTACCCGAGTAGAAAGAGAAATCCGGCCACGACCTTGATCGAGGTCAAGCACGATCGCTTTTAGGGGTTGACCGGGAGTAAAGACCTTTCCAAGGTTATCAATATATTTTTGGCTAACTTGCTTGATGTGCAGCAAACCGCTAACTCCTTCCAAGTCTACAAACACACCAAAAGGCTTGATGCTGCTGACTTTTCCTTCCACCAACTGACCGATTTGCAACTGATTGAAGGCATTTGATTGAGTGGCCATCCGCTGGGAAAGTACGAGTTTTTCTCGTTCGCGATCGACCTCCAAAAAATTAACGCTCAAAGATTGACCGATCAGCGATTCTAGGTTATCGCGTTCCACTAAGTGCGATCGAGGAATAAAACCGCGCATTCCCTGAACATCTACAGTCACGCCGCCCTTATTCGCCCCAGAAACCCGCACCTGAAGAACTTTACCTGTTTCCTGCAATTCAATTAAATCTTCCCAAGCTTGCTGAATTTGTAACTGCCGCAGGGACAAGGTAACTTGGCCATCTGCATCTTGTTCGCGGATAATCAAAAAGTCCCGTTCCTCGTCCAGCGGAACCACTTCCGACAAATCAGTTACTGTTCTCAAAGCAGCCTCTTCGATCGGCAAAAAAGCCGAAGACTTGCCGCCGATATCAACATACGCGCCGTTTGAGTCGTACTCGAACACTTTGCCGCGCACTACTTGTCCCTTCTGGAACTCGTAATTGTGCTGTTCGAGGGCTTTAGCAAAATCATCCATTGAAAAGGATGCTTTTGCGCTTTGAGAACCTGTAGATTTGGAATTCATGTCAGTTTAGTTGTCAGTTGTCAGTAATTTAGTTGGCAGTCGTCAGTAGAAAAAATTTTCCCACTCTCCCCATCTCCCTATCTCCCCATCTCCCACTCTCTAAGCTGGTTGAAGTTGCTGATGAAATAGCTGCTTCACCTGCACCCACGAGTCGGCTGCTGCCGTAGCGTCGTAACTGCCGCGGTGGTCGCAGAAGAAGCCGTGATCGGCATTGTAGCGGAAAATTTGGTGAGAAATACTGTGTTTTTGCAATTCTGCGGCGATTTGGTCAACTTGTTCTAAGGGAATGCTGGGGTCTTGAGTGCCAAAAAAGGCGTAGAGAGTGCCTTTAATGTCTGCTGTGCGGGCGATCGTCGGGGTTCCGCCTCCGGGGGTTTGGGTGGCGATACCGGCGCCGTAGAACGACGCTGTAGCCTTGATTTCGGGCAAAGTAGCGGCGAGGTAGGCGACGTGTCCTCCAAAGCAGAAACCAATGCAGCCAAAACCTTGTTGTTTGACAGAGGGTAGAGTTTTGAGGTAATCGATGGTGGCTTGGATATCGCCCAGAAGTTCGGAAGCTGTGGTTTTTTCTTTGTATTCTCTGCCGATTTGGATTGCTTCGGGTGTGTAGCCGGTTTCAAAGCCGGGGGCTTGACGCTGGTAAATGGCTGGGGCGATCGCCACATATCCTTCTTTTGCTATTCTTTCAGTAACTTCGCGGATGTGCGAGTTGACGCCAAAGATTTCTTGAATTACGATAACTGCCGGAAATTGTCCTGGGGAGGCTGGCTGGGCTAGGTATGCAGCTATTTGCAAATCCCCGTTAGGAACTGTGATGTTTTTGGTGCTAATTTCGGCTTTTGTCATAGAGAGTTTTAAGGTAAATGCCACTCTACTGATTTTAAGTTAATTTGGGGATTTTTTAGGCAATTCGCTAATAATCTTTTTCGGAACCGCGAAGCGCAAATCCCGCAAATATTGCAGGTGAAAATTCGCTATTTATTGAAAGTTTAGGTTTTTCTGAATAAGTCGGTGTCGCTCGCTCCTAGCAATTAATTGGGATAAAATCTCGGTTAAATATAAATTTTGGTCGGTGATTGGCTCAAATATAGATTTTGATAAGCCTATGGTTGATAACATTTTAGCTGGCTAGTTCGTGAGATTTTTAAGATAAGTGTCTAACTAGATTAGCTGTTAAATATGAGCTATTTTTTTTTACTATATCGGAGTAGTTTTTAAATCCCTTTGCTTTTTGGTGGGCGGAATCGTTGTGTTTTTTTTACTAATTTTAAGTAGTCTTTTAGGGCTATATTGCGGTAGGTTGTTGGTTTTTCCTTGAGCTTCCCTTTATGGGCAGTGGATGTAGTACAGTGTGTTTGAGTGTGCTGAATTGAGTGAGACTGAGTATGGTAAGTTACGATCGCCACGCCGAACAAAGTCATCGAACCAGTTGAGGAGATTGATGGAGGCTAGGACTCAAGTCTAAGTTACGATCGCCACGCCGAACAAAGTCATCGAACCAGTTGAGGAGATTGATGGAGGCTAGGACTCAAGTCTAAGTTACGATCGCCATGCCGAACAAAGTCATCTAACCCAAGGAAGAGTGTATTTTGTTTTTTCCGCTGTGCGCTTGCTGTCAGACTAAGATCGAAGGTATTGGTGGCGTAGAGCCCGTTGAGCGCACAATATTTTTTGCTGAGTTTGCGTCAAGGGGTAGGTGTTAAAATCCGAGTATCAAATTTTTCGGCTCAAACTCATGTGCAGCAAAAGTTTGATGCCCCTCGTGTGAAAAAAAGATTGACGGAAAGTCTGAAAGCTTTACAGGATAAGGTTTTGGAGTGAGTATGGAAACTCGGGTATTGACAAGCCGAAGGCTGGAATGGTACTTTTCTTTTAGATCGACGCAACTGCACCTTGAAAACCAAATACACCCTGGCTTCTGGAACGGGCAGCCGGAAAAAACCTAAAACCCTATCAGGGATTGAAACAAACACTGCAAACCAAAATCGCTGAAACCCAAAGCGCCGGAAAAAACCTAAAACCCTATCAGGGATTGAAACTAATAAAATTTAGATTCATCCGAAAATCTACCAGGCCGGAAAAAACCTAAAACCCTATCAGGGATTGAAACCCACTCGCAGAAGTAGTTAGGCGATCGTTCCCAGCCGGAAAAAACCTAAAACCCTATCAGGGATTGAAACAAATCAGTATCCGCCCAAGAAGATTTGTCGAACAACAGCCGGAAAAAACCTAAAACCCTATCAGGGATTGAAACTTCGTGTGCGGTTAACGTGCCCAACTTGACAAGCTCGCCGGAAAAAACCTAAAACCCTATCAGGGATTGAAACAATCTTAAGGTAGTGATGAATCCGCTGTGTTCGGCCGGAAAAAACCTAAAACCCTATCAGGGATTGAAACCAATACTTGGTGCATCATGCAGTTTGCGAGTAGCAAGCCGGAAAAAACCTAAAACCCTATCAGGGATTGAAACATCTGCAACCGCTGATAAAATTCTTTTTCCTCACGCCGGAAAAAACCTAAAACCCTATCAGGGATTGAAACAAAGGCACAAAACCCAGGAATGCAGCTTAAAATCAAAGCCGGAAAAAACCTAAAACCCTATCAGGGATTGAAACCTTTAGTTTTATATGCTACAAACATGGATCTAACGCCGGAAAAAACCTAAAACCCTATCAGGGATTGAAACATGGCTGGGGGTTTGAGCTGTCCTGCTCCCGTTCCGCCGGAAAAAACCTAAAACCCTATCAGGGATTGAAACATTTAATAGCTTTAATCAAGCTAAAAACGTCTGGGGCCGGAAAAAACCTAAAACCCTATCAGGGATTGAAACATGGCATACCGACGATCGGACTGACTGGGGTAGAAAATGCCGGAAAAAACCTAAAACCCTATCAGGGATTGAAACGACTCAAACTTAGGGCAAAAACTTTCTGAGGAGTTGGGCCGGAAAAAACCTAAAACCCTATCAGGGATTGAAACGCGGCCGGGGGGGCGTGCCATAAACCAGCTCCCGCCGGAAAAAACCTAAAACCCTATCAGGGATTGAAACAGGGTAAAGGCTATGTTTGCAACTGTCCAACAAAAGCCGGAAAAAACCTAAAACCCTATCAGGGATTGAAACCGTTAGAATTAGTAAATTCTAGTGGAAGTCAATCAACTGCTGCGCCGGAAAAAACCTAAAACCCTATCAGGGATTGAAACGACGATAATTTCATGACAGCTTTTACGAAGGAAAGCGCCGGAAAAAACCTAAAACCCTATCAGGGATTGAAACGCCTCGCAACACTCAAGCAAAAAGCAGCAAATTTGCCGGAAAAAACCTAAAACCCTATCAGGGATTGAAACTATCTGCCTTGGCTTGGCGGGCGATCGCCGTTCGCCGGAAAAAACCTAAAACCCTATCAGGGATTGAAACGAATCGATGCTCGCTGCTACCAATACTTTTGTAGAAACCAAGCCGGAAAAAACCTAAAACCCTATCAGGGATTGAAACCAATTAGTAATAAATTCAACACCATGACTGACATGCCGGAAAAAACCTAAAACCCTATCAGGGATTGAAACGCGAGGCGCGATCGGTCAACATTAAACCTATGAAGCCGGAAAAAACCTAAAACCCTATCAGGGATTGAAACAATCTAGACGACATTGAGGTCACAGACCATGTACAGCCGCCGGAAAAAACCTAAAATCCTATCAGGGATTGAAACAACGCATTGCATGGCTTTCGTACCCTGCAAGTCAAGCCGGAAAAAACCTAAAACCCTATCAGGGATTGAAACTGCTTAAAAGCTTGCTCAATTTTGTTTTCTAATTCTGCCGGAAAAAACCTAAAACCCTATCAGGGATTGAAACTCGCTCAAGAGTGAGCAAATATCTACTTAGAATATAGCCGGAAAAAACCTAAAACCCTATCAGGGATTGAAACCTTCACAGAGGCAGCAGCCGCAAACTCGCGTGACACAGCCGGAAAAAACCTAAAACCCTATCAGGGATTGAAACTGGTATCGCGAGGAAGAGAAAGAGTACCAGCAAAAGCTGGGCCGGAAAAAACCTAAAACCCTATCAGGGATTGAAACCTGTAATGCTCTGTCGATGCGCTTTTCACATTTCTTGCCGGAAAAAACCTAAAACCCTATCAGGGATTGAAACGAGTTCTTTCACCCAGAAGCGGCGATCGTAAATGCCGGAAAAAACCTAAAACCCTATCAGGGATTGAAACTTAACAGGCCTTTTAGGTTCAGCCTTTGTTGCAGTGCCGGAAAAAACCTAAAACCCTATCAGGGATTGAAACACCCTCCATTACTTTACTTCCTCTAACATTTCTACAGCCGGAAAAAACCTAAAACCCTATCAGGGATTGAAACTTAATTGCAACGGGGGAGCTTTCCCCCTTCTTCCCCGGAAAAAACCTAAAACCCTATCAGGGATTGAAACATAGACACAACGATTCATAATGTTTTCGCCATTGTAGCCGGAAAAAACCTAAAACCCTATCAGGGATTGAAACACGCAAATGGCAAACGCTGCGGTAGGCGCAGGAAATGCCGGAAAAAACCTAAAACCCTATCAGGGATTGAAACTCAAAAATACTTACAATCGCTCTGGTAATCGCAGCCGGAAAAAACCTAAAACCCTATCAGGGATTGAAACATTAGTAGCTAATAGCAGTTTCATAAAATAGTGCTACAGTTAATAGATGCACTATTTGTAAATGAACACTGAAATATAAGGAGGAAAA
>NZ_JAUBUE010000064.1:0-29290 GCF_036705305.1 Microcoleus sp. B3-D7
GGGTTTACGCGCGGCTTCGCCTAACGCGCCTTCGCGGTTCGCTTTTCTGTTTTTATTATTACAAAACACGCTTAAATTCAAGATAAATACAATTTTATAGCACTTACCAGATCCCCGCCACTCTCGCCTCCCACCTCCGACAGTTCCCGGAAGTCATTAAGAATGTGTTATAAATATTGAGATTCATTAAGAAATATTGCTCAAATGCTCGTTTCCCCCTCCGGCGTCAGCAAACTCAAAGAATCTTTAAAAGAAAAAGTATTCTTTGGGAATGAGCCAACCCCCGAACTCATAGCCATCTTACTGATTTACTTTGTCCAAGGCATTCTCGGACTCGCCCGCTTAGCCGTCAGCTTCTTTCTCAAAGACGAACTAGGTATGAGTCCGGCAGAAGTCTCGGCAATGCTGGGCGTCGTAGCCCTGCCTTGGATTATCAAACCCGTGTTCGGCTTCATGTCCGACGGTTTGCCGATATTCGGCTACCGCAGACGCCCTTACATCGTTCTCTCCGGGCTGCTGGGAACCTTAGCATGGGTGAGCCTCGCAACAATTGTACACACACCGCTTGCAGCTACAGGCGCGATCGCCCTGAGTTCCCTCTCCCTCGCCGTCAGCGACGTAATCGCCGACTCCCTGGTAGTCGAAAGGGCTAGAAAAGAATCCGTTACCGACGCCGGTTCCCTGCAATCCTTGTCTTGGGGTGCTTCAGCCCTCGGCGGACTAATTACAGCCTACCTCAGCGGTTCCCTGCTGCAACACTTCAGCACCCACACAATATTTTTAATCACCGCATCTTTCCCGCTAATTGTATCAGCAACAGCTTGGTTAATTGCCGAAGAAAAAACCAACAAAAGAACCGACTTTGAAACAGTAAAAGACCAACTTCAACAACTACGGCAAGCTGTTACCCAAAAAACAATTTGGCTGCCCACCGCCTTTCTCTTCCTCTGGCAAGCCACCCCAAGCTCAGACTCCGCCTTCTTCTTTTTCACGACCAACGAATTAGGCTTTCAACCAGAATTTCTCGGCCGAGTGCGCCTCGTTACCAGCATTGCCGCCCTCGCCGGCGTCTGGCTGTTTCAACGATTCCTCAAAACAGTTCCATTTCGCGTAATTTTTGGCTGGTCAACGGTCATTGCGACTGCTTTGGGGATGACTACTTTATTATTAGTAACTCATGCCAACCGAGCTTTAGGAATTGACGATCAATGGTTCAGCATCGGAGACAGCCTGATCCTGACAGTAATCGGACAAATTGCTTATATGCCAGTGCTGGTACTCTCCGCGCGCTTGTGTCCCCCAGGCGTCGAAGCAACTTTATTTGCACTGCTAATGTCAATCACAAATTTAGCAGGACTTTTGTCCCACGAGGGCGGTGCACTTTTAACCCACTTGCTAGGAATTACCGATCGCAATTTCGATAACCTCTGGCTGCTAATTGTCATCACAAACCTGTCCACACTTCTGCCGCTACCGTTCTTAAATTGGCTGCCCGCCGACAGTACAGAAAGCCGCGATCAAAACAATCAAAAGTCTCTTCCCGTATTAGAACCAGAAATGGGCAGTTCCAAACCTGGTGGACAGCATTTCATGCCCGAATACTTTCCCGACTTAGTACCAACAGTAAGGTCACAAAGCCGCACCGCAGACAGCAAATAAAGGAAGGCACACACGGATTTTGACACGGATACATGGATGAATTTAACTGTGTTTCCCAATTCTTCGACTTTCCTTCTCTCTGCGCCCTCTGTTTTCTCTGCCGTTAAATCAATAAAAGCTTATTATACCCATGCAAAAATTACAGATTTCACAACCTCAAACAGCAGCCACAAAATCATCCTACGATCGCACAGACTGGCAGCGCGGCTACGAATCTCAACCCAACGAATCCGACTACTGGATTGACGACATAGAAGGCGAAATCCCCGCCGACTTGCAAGGCACATTCTTTCGCAACGGGCCCGGATTATTGGATGTCAACGGCCAGCGCATCCACCATCCGTTTGACGGCGACGGGATGGTTTGTGCGATCGCAATATCCGAAGGCCGCGCCCATTTCCGCAACCGATTCGTCCGCACAGAAGGCTATCTCGCCGAACAAGAAGCCGGAAAAATTCTCCACCGAGGCGTTTTCGGCACACAGAAACCGGGCGGCTGGCTAGCCAACATCTTTGATGTCAAAATCAAAAACATTGCCAACACCAACATTATTTATTGGGGCGACAAACTGCTAGCGCTTTGGGAAGCCGCAGCACCCTACAGACTCGACCCGCGCACCTTAGAAACACTCGGGTTAGACACCCTAGACGGCATTTTACAACCCGGTGAAGCCTTCGCCGCCCACCCGAGAATTGAAAAAGGGAAAAATGGCAAAGGAGACAGATTGGTAAACTTTTCTGTCAAGCCCGGTTTGTCGAGTACCATCACGATTTACGAACTCGACGAAAGCGGCAAACTTTTGCAGCGTCACGCCCATGCAATACCGGGTTTTGCCTTCCTGCACGACATGGTAATTACCCCGAATTACTGTATATTCTTCCAAAATCCCGTCTCATTTAATCCTCTACCATTCGTGTTAGGATTGCGGAGTGCTTCCCAGTGCATTCAATTTTCGCCAAACAAGCCAACGCAAGCAATTTTAATTCCCCGCAACGGCACTGACGAGGTAAAGATATTAGAAACTGAACCTTGTTTTGTCTTCCACCACTGCAACGCTTGGGAAGAAGGAGACGAAGTTTTTGTTGACTCAGTTTGTTACGAATCATTTCCCACTGTAGAGGCGGACGGCGATTTCCGGGAGGTTGATTTTGAGAGCGTTCCAGCGGGGGAATTGTGGCGGTTTAAGTTAAATTTGCAAGACAAAACGGTACAGCATCAAGTTGTTGAAACTAGGTGCTGCGAGTTTCCCACTTTGCATCCGAATAATGTCGGACAACCTTACCGATATCTTTACATCGGTGCTGCTGATGCTCCCACTGGGAATGCTCCTTTGCAAGCTATTCTCAAAATGGATTTCGTGACTGGTGAAAGGCAAATTTGGAGTGCGGCACCACGCGGTTTTGCGGGGGAACCGGTGTTTGTTCTCCGTCCCGATGCTGTTGCTGAGGATGACGGCTGGCTGCTACTTTTAATGTATGATGCAGCTCATCATCGATCGACCTTAGTGATTTTAGATGCTCGTGACATCACCAAAGGGCCCCTAGCGCGCTTGCATTTAAAACAGCACATTCCCTACGGTTTGCACGGCAGTTTTACATCAAAGGTACTGCTTCCTATCGGTTCGTAGTTGCCCTACTATGGGCCGGCAGGATGCCCACCCCACAAGAAAGAAAATTAAACTTTTCAGGAATAGGCTTTCGGGCCTGTTCCTGAAAATGGTGCAAGATGTAAGTTTTCACCGATTTTAGCGATGACACAGAAGTTTAAAGCCCTGACGGGCTGGCGGAGGGGCGGACTGGGAGACTGCGGTAAATCTTAACAACAAATCAAAAGATAAAATATCCATAATAAATGCAAAGTGTCAACAAATTTAATCTCAAAAAAATACTTATTTTAATTGGCAGTCTGACCGTAATTTGGGCAATTATCTTATCTATTTACTCTCACAATGCTAACGCCCAAGAGCCTTACAATTCACCTCCAGAAAGCGCTGTAGCGTCCAAAGGCTTGGTTGATGTCAAAATGACGGTAATTGCAGTAGATCCCATTAAGAACGAATTAGAAGCCCGCTTGCAGTTTGAACTCAAAGGTATCTATAAAAAAGGACCAACTTACCCAGCTCAAGACTTGTTAATGACAGTTAACGGCGCAAATGTACAGGATTCGGAAATTACCTTTAAAGAAGGCAAACCGATGATTGTGCCTGCATTAAAATTTAATTTGGTAAAGGGAAAAATTAACAATTATCCGTTTGACAAGCACATTGCTAAAGTAGCTATTTCGATCGATCCGCTGGCTTCGATTGGTAAAAAGTTTGCTCCATTTCAACTAAACCCGGTACCTCTAAAATTTAATTTTAATGCGGATGTTCCCGGTTTTGACATCAGTTATAAGCCGATGGAAGAAAATTCCTCTATCTTTATTTATATTGATGTTTCTGCAACTCGCTCAATCCCGGTGAAATTTTTTGCCTTAGTGATTATTGTTATTATGTGGGTACTGTCAATTATGGCGCTTTTGCTAGCATTAAAAGTGATGAAATCTGGGAAGTTGCCGGAAGTGGGAATGCTGAGTTGGACTGCTGTGATGTTGTTTGCTTTTCCCGCTATTCGCAATGCTCAACCGGGGGTGCCCCCGGTGGGAACTGCAAGCGATTTTCTTTCGTTTTTTTGGACAGAAATTATTGTTGTGGTGGCGTTGGTGATTATCGGTAGCTGTTGGTTGAATCGGTATCATCCGCCGATTGAATGATATGAGATTTTAAACTTCAGATTTGAAAAATTCACCCCAGAGATAAATCAAGGGGCTTGTAGCCTGCATACTTTAAATTAACAGTCAACAGTCAACAGCTAACTAAATTCCCAGATTCAATTTTTGACTTCTAAATTCTCAATATCCTTTGCAGGTACGCCCAAACCGCGCAAGATAGTAAAAGCAATAATTCGATATCCCGACGGATTGGGATGAACTCCATCTGCAGCTAACAAATTCAGAGTCTTGCCCGCGTGTTTTTGATACGTGCCGATAACTTCCCGACAAGGCCCATTCAAATCGATAAACAAGCACTGATTCTGCAACGCAATTTCTCGCATCGCGGCAATATACTCTTGCAACCTGCGATTTTCTGGGCCGTCGAGAATTTCGCCGATAGGAGTAGGAGAAAGCAGTACAACTCGAATTCCTGCGGCTTTCGCCGCCAACACCATTTGAGTTATTTTATCCCGATATTCTGCCAGTGGCACTCCCTGGGGCAATTTGCCTTGCGGATAAAACTGACGGTTTTGGAAGTCGAAGAAAGCGTGCCAAACGTCGTTGACTCCGACATTAATCATCACTAAATCTGGCTTTTGGTCGATCGCATCTTTCTGGAAGCGGGCTTGCATATCCGTCGCCCTGTTACCGGAGATTCCGGCGTTGACGATTTCGATTTTGCGATCGGGATAAAGGGCATTCAGATAGCGTTGCAGCAGCCAAACGTAACCTCCAGGGTATTTCCCAGCCTCGGTGATGCTGTCGCCCACTGTCACAATTTTGCGCTTGCCGGCGAGCACGTTTTGGATTTCTGGTGGCGGCGTTGCTTCGGATAGGGATTCTTTAAACACGGGAATTAAGGAGTGAGGAATATTGAAGGCGATAACAGCAGCTATTACGGCGAGGGCAAGTCTAATTAAAACTTGCCTCAGCCGGGATTTGGGACTGGGCGATAGCCCATTGGGAGACATTACGCAGATTCCTAATAAAAATCTAACTATTGATGTATGCAATAATATTATCCATTTTGGTTTTTTTTGTCACTTATTTCAATAACTCAGTCCTGGACTAACAAAAACCTGGTTTCGACGCCAAATCGGAAGTTATAAGCCTTAAGGCAGAAAGCTGGTTGTTGACCCCGCCTGCGTAAGTTGTACACGTGAAATTACAGAGAGTTTTGTCGCCCCGATCTGTGGGTGTAATTGCCATCACAAAAAAAATCGCAAAATGTCACATGATTTTTGCTACTTAGAGCACATCTTTAAAAGGGAAGCGCGGTTTATAATATTGATATGTTCAGGGAACAAGTTTTCATGCGAGGTTAAAGCAATGGTAGCAAATTCAAATTTTTTATATCCTCAAAATCGCTATTACGGTGAAGTAAAGCCAGAGAATTTGGTATTTAATGCGAATTTACAAGAGTTTTCTCAGCGAGTGGGTTACATCAGTTCCTTGACATCTAACGGTAAAATCTCTGTGGAACAGGCATTTACTCAAATACAAAAACTTTGGGAAGAGGTGGAAAACTCGAAAAAGCAGTTGGGAATTGGCGAAAATCCCTTTTCAGCTTGAATAATTAGCGGTTGGCTTTGACGTTGAGTTACGCGCCATTGATGCCGATCGATTAATCGAGAGCTTAAAATCAAAAAGTAGCTAGTGGCGATCGACCTTTTTGCCTATGAGTTCCGATTTAGTACCTCTCCTTCCCAAAGTATCCGTCGGCCGCCGCGCCGCGGCCCTCTGCATCGACGGAATCGCAGTTTGGCTGCCCAGTTTGCTTCTGGGCAATAATGCGATCGTCCAAACCATATTTTTTGTTCTCCTGTGGCTGATCCTGCGCGTAGCCATCGTCAGGAAAAACCAAGGTCAAAGTCTGGGGCGCTGGGCCTTGGACATGAAAATTGCCGATACCAGATTCCACCGGACTCCCGGAGTGCAAGAACTCTGCAAGCGCGAAGCCTTACTGGGCTTTTGCGCCGCCTTAGCCTTCGCAGGTATAGCTGGGATCACATCTACCAACGCCGCCGTCTTGCTGCTGATCCTGCCCCTGGCGATCGACTGTAGCGTTGCCCTCACCTCCGCCGAAAGGTTTCCCCAAGCTTTCCACGATCGCATCGGCGGCACGATCGTCGTCGGAGCCCGCCGTGGCTACTCCCTCGACATCAAAGTTAGAAGATTGCTTGACCAAGTGCAGAGCAATGTGAGAAGATAATAAATTGTGTTTAAATTAGTCGAAATTTATTTAGAATTATGGCTAAAGGCGTCCGCATCATAATTACTCTAGAGTGTACTGAGTGCCGTACAAACGTAAGCAAACGCTCCAAAGGCGTGTCTCGGTACACCACCACCAAGAACCGTCGCAACACGACGGCGCGGCTAGAACTCAAAAAGTTCTGCCCCCACTGCAACCAGCACACTGCCCACAAAGAGATCAAGTAGTGATTAGTGATTAGTCCTTAGTCATCAGTCATCAGTTGTTGGCAATTGATATTGACCCGCGAAAAGCAGATAACTAACCAATGCTTTGCTGACGGCTAGCAACTAACGGCTAATAACTAAAAACTCACAATCAACAGTCAACAAACAACAGTCAACAAACAACAAACCATGACTTACTTTCGCCGGCGCGTTTCGCCCATCAAACCAGGAGACCCGATCGACTACAAAGATGTCGATTTGCTCAAAAAATACGTCACAGAACGCGGTAAAATTTTGCCCCGCCGGATTACCGGTTTGACGGCAAAACAGCAGCGAGACCTGACCAGAAGCATCAAAAGAGCAAGAATTGTAGCTTTGATGCCCTTCGTAAACCAAGAAGGTTAACAGGATTTGGGATTTTGGGTTTTAGATTTTGGACTGGGAATAAGACTTGCGCGAAAAGAACGTCTTTCTGTCATTAATAGTGCAGCAAGAAGGCAGCGAAAAAATCGCGAAATAGGGTTAAGAGTCGCCGCAGCGCAAGTCTTAATCACAAGTCAAAAGTTAAAAAAAAAGCCAGAAGAAAAAACAACTTTTTAGATTTTAACTTTCACAATTGACCAGAAAAATTGCCAATATCCAAAATCTAAAATCGCAAGCTCGAAACTCGATAAGTGGCTACTGTAAAAATCCAAAATCTCAAATATAAAGCTGGCAAGTGGAGAAGGGAACGTTAGTAGAATTTAGAGTGCACGGCGACCGCCGTCTGGCAGTTGCCGATCGCCCCGACGGCAAGAAAAACTGGGTCGTGGTAGACGAAAACGGTCAACCGCACAGCATACCGCCCAAACAAATCAGCTACGAAGTAGTCGGAGAAACTTACAAACCCTCCGACATTCCCAAATTTCTCAAAGAAGTAGAAGCCTACTCAGATCCGTCGAGTTTGGAAGTAGCTTGGGAACTCCTAGTCGGCGACGGAGAAACGACTGATCCCGAATCCCTGGCAATGCTGCTATTCTCCGAACGCAGTGCGGCGCAGTGTTACGCGGCTTACTGTTTGCTATCAACAGACAAACTGTATTTCAAACAAAAGGGCGATCGCTACGAACCGCGACCGGCAGCCCAAGTAGCCGAAATCAAACACCAGCAAGAAGTAGAACAGCAGCGACACCAAGAATCCCAAGGATTTTGGGATCGAGTCAAACAGCGGCTGGCAGGGGAAAATGTAGATTGGGAACACAGCGATCGAACTCGCCTCGACGCCCTAGAACGCTTTGCTCTCCTCGGAGAAGAAGCAACGCACCGCACCCCAGCCTTAGAAACTTTAGCCAGCTTGCAACGATCCGAAAACCCCGAAGCAGCATTTGGCCTCCTCGTCGATCTCGGCCTGTGGAGTACCCACGAAAACCTGTTTTTGCGGCGCAGCCAAATTCCCCTACAATTCTCCGCAAAGGTATTAGAAGTGGCCCAACGCTGCCTAGAAAATCCCCCAACCGACTCCGACACAAATCGTCTCGATTTAACTCACCTCAAGGTTTACACGATCGACGACGAAAGCACCACCGAAATCGACGACGGCCTCAGCTTAGAATTCCTCGAAAACGGCCAGCAGCGCCTGTGGATACACATCGCCGATCCCACCCGTTTGCTTTCCCCCGGAGACGAACTCGACCTCGAAGCCAGAAAGCGCACCACTACGGTTTACCTGCCCACGGGAATGATCCCCATGTTTCCCCCAGCTTTGGCAACCGGGCCGATGAGTTTAATTCAAGGCAAAGAGTGCAGCGCCCTCAGCTTCAGTGTCACCTTAGACGAAATCGGCGCGGCTCAAGATTACAGCATCCACATCAGCACCATAAAACCCACCTACCGCTTGACATACGATGACGTAGACGAAATGCTGGAGTTGGGAATCGAAGCAGAACCAGAAATAGCAGCGATCGCCTCAGCAGCAAAACTGCGCCAAAAATGGCGGGAAGCCCAAGGCGCAATCAGTATTTTCATGCCCGAATCCGTCATCAAAGTCAACGGCGACGATATCAAAATCCACGTCATCGACGACTCCACAGCCCGGATGCTAGTAGCCGAAATGATGATTTTAGCAGGCGAACTAGCCGCCCGCTACGGTCAAGCTCACAGCCTGCCAATACCCTACCGCTATCAGCCACAGCCCGAACTCCCTCCCGATGAAGAACTGCTAGCTGTACCTGCAGGCCCCGCCCGCGCTTGCGCCGTGCGTCGGTGTATGCCCCGCAGCGAAATGGGCCTCACCCCCGGACGCCACGCCGGCTTGGGTTTGGAATTATACACTCAAGTTACTTCCCCGATCCGTCGCTATACCGACTTGCTGACTCACTTCCAAATCAAAGCCCACCTGCGGGGCGAACCACTGCCTTTTTCCGCTGAAGAAATACAGGACATTGTGATGTGTCTCGGCACCGCAGTTAAAGAAGCCTCTACCGTCGAACGCCAAACTAACCGCTATTGGGGATTGGAATATTTGCGGCGCAACCCAGACGAAGTTTGGGAAGCTTTAATGCTGCGCTGGTTGAGGGAAGACAGCAATCTGGGATTGATTTTATTGGAAGAGTTGGGTTTAGAATTGGCAATGCGATTTGGTCGATCGGTCGAAATAGGCGATCGCCTAGAAGTCAAAGTCACCCACTGCGATCCGCGATCGGATGTCATTAACTTCCAAGAAATGATATTTGAAGCCGCACAATAGGATTTTAGATTTTAGATTTTGGATTGCAAAAATTTGTGTTGAAGGCGGAAACTGAGGATAAATCTCGTTTTTAATCGAGTTTCTGACCCCCTCGCATCCCCCTTGTCAATGGCAGGCGGGTAAAAAAGATGATGGGTTCATATCTAGTCCTGTAAAATAATCTTGACATCCTCCCCGCAGTAAACGGTCGGGGATTCTAAACATCACTGTTTAGGCTTCCTCTTTCCACGACTCGACTTACATTGAGGAGTTACCTCACCAATGCAGCGGTCGATGTCTCCAGAGGCGTTTAACGTTTCCGTGTGCCCCACGGTACGAAGTCCTAACTCCAGTATGTTGATTGCTGCATTCGAGTCACGGTCTAGTACAACACCGCAGTGCTGACAGCGGTGCGTTCTTTGACTCAAAGACTTTTTAACAACTTCTCCACAGTTAGAACAATTTTGCGAAGTGTAGTGCGGAGGCACAGCGACTGTTACCACTCCAAATACTTTGCCAAAATATTCCAACCATTGCCGGAAATTAGACCATGCAGCGTCAGAAATAGACTTGGCTAACTTTCTATTTTTGACCAAATTTCGCACCTGCAAATCCTCGTAGGCTACCAAGTCGCTAGACTGGATTACGCATCTTGCCAATTTCACGGCAAAATCTTTACGCTGTCTACTTACTTTGAGGTGTTTTCTGCTTAATCGGTTTCTCGCTTTGGCTCTGTTTTTAGAGCCTTTTTTTGTTCTCGAAAAACGGTGGTTCAGTCGTTTGAGTGCTTTCTGGGACTTCCTGAGATGACGCGGGTTCTCAACTGTTCGACCATCTGAATCGGTGTAAAAGTGCGTCAAGCCAACATCCAAACCTAGTGTTTTACCAGTTGGTGTTCTCTTTTCTAACCTCTCTTGGTCTATCAAAAACTGCACATAGTAACCGTCTGCCTTACGAACTACCCGGACTCGCTTAATCTGCTTTAATTGATAGAAGTGTAGGTCGCGAGTTCCCCACAGCTTAAAGCTTCCAGCTTCAAAACCATCAGTGAAAGTGATAGTACGTCTATCGAACGACAATTTATAACCTGTTGTTTTATATTCAACAGAGCCGTGGGTCTGATGTTTCTTAAAGCGCGGAAAGCCTTTTTTCCCTGGTTTGCTTTTTTTGCAGTTGTCGTAGAACCGCGCAATTGCAGACCAAGCTCTTTCAGCAGAAGCCTGACGCGCTTGCGAGTTGAGTTTAGCGGCCCAGGGAAATTCTTTGGCTAGGACAGCGCAGTAGGCACTTAACTCGTACTTGCCGATTCCCAAGTTGTCGAGCCAGTATCTGAGACAACTATTGCGAACAAAGCGAGCAGTGCGGATGGCTTCGTCTAGCCTCTCGTACTGCTGCTGCGTTCCCTCAAGTTTTGCCTCAAATACCAACATAGTTACGCCTGTCGTGTTAGCGTAAGTATAGCACAGAAAGCCGTCCTACAAGGACGGGGCTTTAAACCAAATTATTTTGGTAATTCTTGTGTGGCCGGGTTCACCCCCAAGTTGTAATATAAGCCAGAAATCCCGCAAACCCGCCCCGACCAAAATATTGGCGTCGATCGACTCGACATCATATCCGATCCCAGACGGGCAATACTTTTGACGTTAAATTGACACGCTTTGCTATCTCCTCTCTTCCTCCGTGTCCTCTGCGGTTAATAAAAAAACTTCAGCATTCTAAAAATTGGAAGTTTTTACCCTAACCTAGTAATCTAAAATCTAAAATTTAAAATTTAAAATCGCCAAATGCCCAATTCAATTAGCCAAGTTCAGCCGCCGCTGGAATTCATACCCCCAGCCTACAACCCGCTAGTCATGCAAGGTTGTAAGCAAATATTCCCCTGGTGGCTGCGATTTCGGACGAGTATCAGCCACGTTCAAGCCGAAAACGTCGAAACCCTCGCCGAACTATTCCACCAATTTCAAAATCAGAAAGTTCGCTTCTTGCTAGCCTTCCGCCACCCCAACTCAGACGATCCCTACTGTTTGGGACAACTAATTTGGAAACTCGTTCCCCAGGCAGCGCGGGCCAAAGGCATTCCCCTGCAATTCCCGGTACATTCGCACTTTATCTACGATCGCGGCATTCCCCTCTGGGCCGGTGCGGGCGTTGGCTGGTTGTATTCGCAACTCGGTGGCACTCCGATTGTTCGCGGTAAAATCGATCGCGTCGGATTGCGATCTGCCCGCAATTTATTTGCCAACAGCCAATTCCCGCTCGCCGCCGCCCCAGAAGGCGCCACCAACGGTCACAATGAAATAGTTAGCCCCCTCGAACCGGGAATTGCTCAAATGGGTTTCTGGTGCGTTGAAGATTTGCTGAAAGCCGGACGCACTGAAAAAGTTTTAATTGTGCCGATCGGCATTCAATACCGCTATGTCAATCCACCTTGGCAACCCCTAGAAAAACTTTTAACTCAATTAGAAATTGATTGCGGACTGCCATCCTTAGAACGCACCGAGATTTCTAATTTAGAGACTGCCAATCCCGATTCCGAAAACCACAATCACAAATTCCAATATCTGCGCCTGATTCGACTGGGCAGCCATTTACTAGCAGTAATGGAAGAGTTTTACAGCCGTTTTTATCATAAAAACTTAACCCAAAAAATATCTATTTTACCATCATCAGTTTCCGAAAAGACGACAAATAATTTTGACAATGAAGTAATGATAGCTCGACTGAAAGCCCTGTTAGACGTGGGTTTGCAAGTAGCAGAAGAATATTTTAACTTAAAGCCCAAAGGCAGTTTAATAGACCGCTGCCGCCGTGTGGAACAAGCAGGCTGGGAGTATATTTATCGAGAAGATATTAAAGATATTGCAGCACTTTCTCCCTTAGAAAGAGGATTAGCCGATCGCCTAGCTGAAGAAGCAAGTCTTCGGATGTGGCACATGAGACTTGTAGAAAGTTTCGTGTCCGTCACGGGCAGGTACGTCGCAGAACAACTGACAGCAGAACGTTTGGCAGAAACAACTTTACTGCTGTGGGACGTACTGGCTCGCATCAAAGGGGGAAATCCTTTCGGCAGACCGAAGTTGGGCAAACAGCAGGTACAAATGACCGTGGGCAAACCCATATCAGTGAGCGATCGTTGGGATCGATATCAAACCAGCCGCAGGTTAGCAGTTGCCGAACTCACTCAAGACTTGCAATCAGCTTTAGAAGCAATGATTAAATCTTAATTAGTCAGATAAGGAAGAGCTTCTAGGGAAGAAGGAATATATATTTTTCTTCACTACGTTTTTTTGTGGTGAATTATAAACAGATTGTTATAGACTTTTGGAATAGGTCTAATGAACCGCAAACGCTCGCTCGACAATGAACCAATAAAAATTAGCGATGACTAACAAACCTATCGATTTGTCTACTAACTCAATTAAAGTAAAACTGCTGAATAATTTAGCGCAGGAATTGCTCACGCCGCTCACTTCTGTCCTCGGCATGGCAAGCGTGTTGAAACAAGAAATTTATGGCCCCTTAACGAGCAAGCAAAAAGAATATATTGACGTGATCCAAGACAGCAGCCGCTCTTTGCGATCGCTAGTTGAAGAAATTTTGGAACTGGCAGAACTAGATGATTCCGCTTTCACCTTGAAGCGAACCGCAGTCGATATAGAAACTTTGTGCCAGCAGGTGGTGACAATCCTGTCGTCGGCAGCAAGTAGACGAGAGCAAGAAATTAATTTGTCGATGGGGCCCGGGTCGCGCATCTGGTTGGTAGATAAAGATAAGGTTCAGCAAATGCTGCACCACTTAATTTTTAGCATTATTCAATCTGCTGGGGCAGGCAGCGTGATTCGAGTCCACGTTTCTCGGAAAGAAGACGGTATCAACATCGGAGTTTGGGTTTTTCATCCTTGGTTAGGGGAAAGTTTGCCCCATGCTAAACTCTACACCGACTACTTGTTGAAGGTCGGATCAGGTAGCGGTTCGCCATCGCACTCCGAAACCGACTCCGAGGGAGTCGAAGCGCAACTCCCGACACAGGGTTCGCAGCGCTTAACGCTGGCTTTTTCTGAGTTGGCGGCTTTGGTGGCCCAGAATGCAGAGGATACCGCACCGGTGTTAGCTGGTTACGGGGCGCGGGAACGCTTGGGGCTGCTGCTTTGCTGCCAATTGGTGGAAATTCAAGGCGGCCAACTCTCGATTCAAGGCGCCCCGGAATCTGGATATCGCTACGTGCTCTGGCTGCCCTGCACAAATGCTACGGAATTGTTGGAAGGCTAAAAAAGGAAGAAGGAAGTTCGGCAACGGATTTTCTAACGGATGTAACGGATGGAAAGAAGAAGGAAGAAGAAACAAGTCATTTGTTAATTAATACTGAGATGTTGCACCATTCTCAATAAGGCTTTTATGCGCGGACTCGCGTGCCCCACCCACAAGAAATTTATTCTTTGTGGAGCCGACCAGAAAAGCCTTAAGGGAGAATGGTGCAAGATTGGAGTTACTATCAATTGTCGATGCTTTTAGACTCAATTCCCAATTCCCAATTACCAATAATCAATCTAAAAATGAATTCAGTTTGGCAACAGTTAACTCTGGCAAATTTGCCGCTCTCTCAGTGGCAAAGTAGAAGTTATTTATTCAATTTGGCGATCGGCTCTTTACGCAGTTGGCGGCAGAGTAGCTGGCTGATGCAGTGGGCAGAACCCTTGGGTTTTGTTTTGCTGGGCTTGACTTTCGGTTTGGCGCCGTTTGTAAACAATGCCTTGGTGGGGGTGTTGATGGCGGCTAGCGCTGCATTTTGGGTGCTGCTGACTGTTTCGGACGATCGCGAGATCCCCTTCACGCCGATTCATTTGCTGGTTCTGCTGTACTGGGGCATAGCCACTGTCGCAACGGCGATGTCGCCGGTGAAAGTCGCCGCTGCTACTGGTTGGAGCAAGCTAACGCTGTATTTGCTGTTTTTTGCGCTGATGGCTCGGATATTGCGATCGCCCCGTTGGCGATCGTGGTTAATTGCCGTATTTTTGAACGTCTCTTTAATTGTCAGTTTCTACGGCGTGCGGCAGTGGATTGATAAAGTGCCACCATTAGCTACTTGGAACGATCCGACTTCTACTCAAGCCAATGTCACGCGAGTTTACAGTTTTCTGGGAAATCCTAACTTGCTTGGTTCCTATTTACTGCCAGCCATTGCATTGAGCGCTGCCGCGCTTTTTGTGTGGAAAGGATGGGGAACAAAAGTTTTAGCGCTGACGATGCTGGTGGTGAATTGCGCGTGTTTGCGCTACACCGATAGCCGGGGTGCTTGGATCGGTTTTGTGGCTCTACTGGTGGTATTTTTAGTGTTGCTGTGGTACTGGTACACCCCTTTGATGCCTAGGTTCTGGCGAACTTGGGCCCTGCCGTTAGGGTTAGGAGGTTTGGCTGGGGCCTTAATTTTGGGAGTGGCTTTAGTGGAGCCTCTGCGCGATCGAGTTTCGAGTATGTTTATCGGTCGAGGTGACAGCAGCAACAATTTTCGGATTAACGTTTGGACGGCGGTGGTTGACATGATTCGCGATCGACCAATTCTTGGAATTGGACCGGGAAACACTGCTTTTAATAAAGTTTATCCGCTTTATATGAGGCCGAAATTCACTGCTTTGAGCGCTTATTCCGTGCTGCTGGAAATTGCGGTGGAAACCGGTTTTATCGGTTTAATGTGTTTTCTTTGGCTGATGACTGTCACCGTCAATCAAGGCTTGTTGCAGATCAAACATCTGCGGGATTCACAATTTAAAATCTCTAGTTTAGAGGAAGAATCCCAAAATCCCAAATCTCAAATCCAAAATCTCAAATCGAATCAGGGGTTTTGGTTGATAGGGGCGATCGCAACTTTAGCCGGCATGATGGCCCACGGTTTTGTCGATACAGTTTGGTACCGGCCGGAAGTTAATATGCTTTGGTGGTTGATGGTGGCGATTATTGCTAGTTTTTACAGCAACTCACACCAGCAGCCGCAAGATTCAGCTTTGACGGAGGGCGAGTAGATAGAATTGCTGGCGGGGATTTTCTCCCCGCACAGTGCGGATTCCAGCAATAGCCTATACAGCAATGATTAGGAGTTATACCAGTTCAAAAAAAGAATGCAGCTTTATGCAAGCTGCAAACCATTATAGCCATAAGTTATTTCCAATTCTTCAATTATTAATCTCAAATCTCAAATGCTATAAGGTGCGGACAGGGCACCCTGCATACTACTACTACATACTACATACCTGTTGCTGTAAAGTGGTGATGGTACACTCTACAAAATTTATTGAAAATAACTCTTATTCTTCGCTCTCTGAAGGCATGATTAATCTGGGACACGGATATTTTCCACCATCTCTATCTCTGCACCGCCGCCTCCTCGCTTGATTGGAGTCGAACGGCGTTTCGACTGATTCATTAACTGTAATTTTAACAGTCGAAGGAGTTGGCAGTGCTGTTGAGGCTTGACTTAGCTCCACTACCGTTATAATGGCCAGTATGGTTGATGAAAACAAAACTGTGCGTTTCATTTATTTGTTTTTTCCTCGTTTAATCGTTGACGTGCCATCCCTATCCATATATCCTCATCGAATTCTTGAGAATCCGCATACTTTAGACAAATTTTCCACTGCGGTAGCGCTGCCTTAGTATTTTTCATTTTTTCTAGGACTTGCGCTTTTAAGCAGTAAGTTGCTGGTCCTTCACTATCAAGTTTAATCGCTTCATCCAGATGTTGCAATGCCTCTGAATATCGACCCTGTTCCAGGCGAGCCCATCCCAAGTTTTTGAGTAAAGAATATTTTACTTGATCGTCCTCAGCTAATTTCAAACCTTGCCACAGGAAGTGAACGGCAGCCGGATAGTTTTTTTGATCAACTATATATAACCGAGCCAGATTGCTGTAAGCAGCAGGTAGACCGAGTTTTGCAGCTTGCAGATATTTTCCTCGGGCGCATTGTAAATCTTGCACCTCTTCGCAAAGCCATCCTAAATTGTAAAGAGCTGTTCGGCTTTTTGGATCTACCCAGAGCGCTAACTCATATGCTTGTTGAGTATCAGCGAATCGATTAGCTTTGTAGTTTTCAAAAGCCATATTATTAAAAAAAGATGCCAGTTCCGGCAACCCAATTTGCCAGCCGCCCAAGCCTACTGCTAGCATCAGCAATAAGGCTCCCCACTTGGAGTTTTGAGTTTTTTTTGCTGGCTCTTTCATAGCATTGAAAATGTTAGCTAATGGTGTCATTTTTAGCATTTTTTAACTTGAGAGTTAGGCGATATTTTGTTTGCCAGTTTTAATTGCCGCCCTAATGGCATCATAATCTTACGAAATGACTCATGATTGAACCCATTTCTTATAAGAGTTTGTTAGTCCACAGCCGAATCCTTGGGGAATGCTCCCACTACCCAGATGTATTCGAGCATAGGTTAATCATTCATGAGGCTCCACAAGCCATCCGGATATTTTCAGGAAAAAGGAAGCGGGAAGCAGGAAGAAGGTAAAACTCTTCCCCTTGCCTAAGTAATAATGCTTAGTCAGCGGTCAGTCGATCGACAGTATGCGACTCTATGAGGAGATACAGCGTATTCCAGGTTTATGAAGTGTAGGGACTTACCCTGGGCCGTTTCCGTACGGGGATAGAACGAGCTGGGGTTTAGTTTATCAACATAGAATCTGTTGTAAGATGGACTCCAGTCAAATAACTCTAATTAAGTTTGTAGTGACGATGGAAGTCCTCAAAATCCTCAAGGGAGAATTTTGAAAAAAATTATGATGAGTAATGAACCGAAATCGATTTAAAATAGCCAATCATTAATCAGCAATCACCAATCATGAATCACTAATGACTCCTGACTAATAAACATCTCCATAAATTAACTTTAAACCTTCGAGTAGCAAAGGTTTGAGTTTATTTTTTGGAGATATTTAATGACTAATGACTAATGAGTGATGACTAATGACTCTGACTAAAATTGCTTCATTGCTCTTTCCATATCCCGCTTATCTTCACGTTTCTTCAAATCTTCGCGCTTGTCGTACAGTTTTTTCCCTTTACCCAAACCGATATCAAGTTTTACCCAGCCGCCTTTCAAATACATTTTTAACGGCACTAAAGTCAAGCCTTTTTCTTCCACTTTGCCGATTAATTTGCGAATTTCCTGCTTGTGCATCAGCAATTTACGGGTGCGGCGGGGTTCGTGATTAAAATAGTTGCTAGCACTTCTCCAAGGCGAAATGTGAACGTTTATCAGCCACAGTTCCCCGTTCCGAACTAAGCCATATCCGTCCCGCAAATTTGCTTTTCCTTCCCGAATAGATTTGACTTCGGTTCCCTTCAACTCGATTCCCACTTGGTATGTCTCTATAATTTCATAGAGATGGCGCGCTTGTCGGTTATCGCTAAGAATTTTGTATCCTGGGCTTTTTTCGCTCATTTTTACCTCCGCTAAAATTAATTATTATAACGCTAGCTTCTCTGTAGAGAAAATCGAAGCTTGACAAAACTTAAATAATCGGTCTAGACATTACCAATTTGGCTGAGCTAAGATGTCACCAACGTGAATGTCAAGCGGTATAATGCAGCGCACCAATATCACTGATTCTGCAACTCCAGATTCTGTTACTCCTCATCCTGCGGTTAATTTGGTTTGGCTGGCTCCTTTTTTGCTGGCGCTTGCTTGGTTTTGGGCCAATATCTTGGCAGTTAAGTGGCTGTTATCCTCGTTTGTTGAGATACCCACACTGTACAAAATAGTAATTGGTTTTCTGATTGTAGCATTAGTAGTGCGATCGAGCGGGAACTCCGTTCGCGCAGCCCTCGAAGAGGATCGCCTGCCGGGATTTTCACCCAATTTCGTTTTGAGGCGAGATCCGCTGCTGTTGATGTTGGGTGCGGGTATTTTCTCGATCGCCCTTCAGTACATAATTGATATCAAACAAGTTACTGTCCTGCTATTTATCCTCGGAACTTACGGGCTGTGCGGCTTATTTGGGGAGCCGAACTTTTGGCGAAAAAACTTGCCAGTTGCTGGCTTGCTGGGTTGTATTTTACCATTTAATAGTCAGTTGAATAGCGGCTTAGGTTTGCCGGCACGAGTGCTCACTGCTCAGGTAGTAGAACAGTTGCTTTCTCTGCTGCACATAGGGGCTATTTCTTCTTACGATATTATCGTTTTGGAAAACGGGATCGCTCACGTTGACGTGCCTTGCAGCGGCATTAAAACTCTATTAGTGGGAACGCTATTTTTGCTTGCTGCTACCTGGCTAGAAGGTCGCAAATTGAGTTTAAAATGGCTTGCAGTATGCGCTGCTAACTTCTTAATATTGGTGTCTGCTAACGCTTTGCGGGTTGCCGTGCTAGTGCTGGTTGCCCAAGTTTTCCAACAGCCAACTTATGCAGCAATGCTGCACGTACCGCTAGGAATTGTGGGTTTAATCGGCGCTTGCTTCTTAAGTTGGTTGATGCTGCAAAAAGTTCCGAAATTTCACCAAACAAAAGAAAGTAATTTTAACTCGCAACGGGATTTAGAAATACTCAAAAATCAGCCTTTTGCAAAACCGGGACTAATTGTGGCGGTGGCTGTTTTGGGTGCAATTTCTCAATTGTATCATGTAGAAAGTGAAAAATTAGCGATCGCCCCCCTGAAATTTCTAGACCCGATTGTATCCCAATCAATCCCGCTGAATCCCAGCGAAGAAAAATTCTTTGGGAATTACCCCGGAACCCAAACACAAAAAATCAGATTTGTCGCGGGCAACTTGCGCGGTTCCATGCTCACAGTAGCGAGCACATCCTGGCAAACTTATCACGCCCCCGAGTTGTGTTTTGTAGCGAGCGGGATTCCAGTCAATCGCATAGAAAAAAAACAACTAACTCCTTCAGTAACAGCGCGCTGGCTGTCTCTCAAAAATAACCAATTATCAGCAGCATACTGGCTGCAATCTGCACAGATAACTACAGATAACTTCATGTCCCGTATCGGCAGCGACCTCACTCACAAAAACCACAACTGGGTGCTAGTTTCCATTTTATTTGACAGTTCGCTACAAGCCGAAAACTATGAAGTAAAAAAGTTTGCTAGTAATGTATACGATACCGTTAAAAAAAGCTTACAAGGAGAAATAAATGAAAATTCAACAGGTATTTGATGGAGTTTTTAAAACAATTTTTTGGCTGTGGAATTTAACTTTTTTATCGATTGTTTACTTGGGAATCTTGCCGATTATCGGAGTGCCATTAATTATGGCGACAATCGATGGCAGCATCCCCTTAGAGTTTTCTTTGACGATGGCAGCTACGATTGCAGTACCCACTGTATGTACTGTAATAGGAGCTAGGCGTTTTAGCAAGCAACCCCTACAGCTAATGCGTTGGTTTTACGGCGTAGAAGCACCGCTATTTTTGCTGTGTTTGCTCCGCTTGTTTCTGCTGCGAGAACTAACTCCAGCTAGTTCTCAAATCATCGCTACTATTGCTTTGTGCATTGCAGCATTTTCAGTGGAAATGCTGTACGGCTATCTGGGTAGAAAAGAAAATGTTCAAAATATTTTCGATTTCCAGAATTCCCATAATAAACAGCCTCATTTTTTCAGCTTAATTGGAGAAAAGCGAAGTGCGTGGCTGCAATTAGGATGTCACAGTTTAATGGTAGTAGTTGGCATTTGGGCGGCAACATTGCTGATTTATTACGCTTTACCTGTGGCATTGTATACACTTTATGGATTCTTATTTCTCGTCATTCAATTTTTCAAGTTTACATGGGTTTCACCATTTCTGGAGATGTTTAAATACGGGGCGTGGGTCTGGACTTTAATTTGGATACCGCTATCCTTTATATTGTTTAGTTTAACCTGTAGCTTGTTCGTTATCATGCCTTCGCTGTACGGCTTTCTCTACATTCATTCCGGGCGGAAAATATGGCATAGTTTTGCTGCAGAATACGGGAAAAATAAAGCGCTAATCGGAAGTTTGGGAGTCATAACAGCTTGGCTGGCTATTTTCTCCGCTTTGCAGCAGCAGCCACAAGTGGCAGCACTAAAAATGCTGGCGACTCCCCCCGCAAACGACACGGTTCGCCAAACTTTATTAGCCAAGTCTGATATGATTCGATCCGGCTTAGTCAATGCTTATTTGTCCCCTTACCGCTACCTCAGCACTGTGGGAGAAAACAACCACATTTATGAGATATACAAAAATAGTTTGAATTGGCCTGACGGAGCGGCTCAAACTGTGCAGAACAGCTATAATTTTTTAATGTCGCCGTTTTTGTATCAAGGCTCTAGTGCTGATGTGGAGAAAGCAGAAAAACTCTACGGAGAATTCTTCGATACGGAACTGCAAAAAGGCGACACCGAAGCAGTAAAACACGCCGTACAGTCAACCTCAAACCAGGAAGAAGCTAAAGCTGGTTTGCTGAATGTCAGTGAGGAAAAAGTGTGGTTGCAGTCGCAAGAAGTGACAGTCAAAGAAAACGGCGACTGGGCTGACGTTCAACTCTACGAAGTTTACAAAAATCAAACGCCGAACTTGCAAGAAGTATTCTACTACTTTTCGCTGCCGGAAAGCGCCGCAGTTACAGGAGTTTGGCTGGCAGACACTGGCGATTTAAACAAACGTTTTGTATTTACGGTATCGCCTAGAGGTGCCGCCCAGCAAGTCTACAATCAACAGGTAGCAGAAAGAGTAGATCCGGCTTTGTTAGAACAAATTGGCCCCAAACAATACCGCTTGCGGGCTTTTCCAATTCCGGTAAAACGAGAATTCACCCAAACAGACGGGCCAACGGAAATGCACCTGTGGCTTACTTACAAAGTCATGCGCCAGCCGCAGGGTTGGGCTATGCCTGTTTTGGCTGAAAAACGCAACATTTTTTGGAACCAAAATACTCGCCGCACGATCGCCGGGAAAGAGGTAAAATACAGCGGGAAAGAAGCAAGAGAAACTTGGCTGCCACCCTTTTTGCCCGCAGTCGCACAGCAACCGCTAACAGCGCAGCAGGCGGTTCTACCGGGAGGAAATATCATTTCTGCTAAGCCACTGGCTGATGCAAATTACTCCCTACCGCAAGGCAAAAAATTTGCAGTTATTCTCGATACTTCCCGCAGCATGGCGGCGGAAAGTAAGGAAGTAAAAGACAATTTTGAATGGTTGAAAGCTAATACAGCCAGCAAAAATGCTGTTGATTTGTATATCGCCAGCGCTGCGGGAATGCCACCTAAGTTTGTGGAAGATGTACGCAATTTCGATGCGGAAAAGGTGACATTTTATGGTACGCTCCAGCTCAAAGATATGCTCCAACAGTTTACACAGTTGCGGGGCGATAAAAGTTACGATAGTGTATTTTTGGTGAGCGATCGCCATAGTTACGAATTGTCGGACGATCGCAAACCTAAACTTTTCATCTCTGCACCCCTATGGACAGTGCATTTGGGAGGTTTGCCCCCCGGCTACGACGACGCAACTTTAAAGGTGATTCAAGATAGCGGCGGTGGAGTTGCTACGGATATGAAAGAGGCGATGCAGCGAGTAGCAACCACAGCAGCTTCCGGCCCATCTACAGTTAGCGTTGTTGACGGCTATGCTTGGAGTTATGCCAAAACCCCGCAGTCGAAAAAAACCGCCAAATCGGCGGCAGTCGCAGAGCCGAAAAATGCCGGAAATGAAGGCTTTAAACCGATTGCTGCGCGGCAGTTGATAACTGCACTTAGCAAGCAGAAAAGTTCAAATCAACTAACGCAACTGGATGCGATGCACGCCGTAGCTAAAAATTTCAAAGTGGTGACGCCTTATTCTTCGATGATTGTGTTAGTTAATGACGCGCAAAGGGAGCAACTAAAAGCAGCGGAAGCTAAGAGCGATCGATTTGACAGAGAGGTAGAATCGGGTAAGGAACAGTTAAGTAAGCCGAATAATCCTCTCAATGTTTCGGGGGTTCCTGAACCAGAAGAATGGCTGCTGTTGGCGGTAGGTGCGATCGGGCTTTTGGCGGTTTTCCTCCGCCAGCGGCGCGCGAAAATGGTAGGTTGAAAGTAAATCCGGGTTGGCTACTCCCTCGATGGTTCGGCGGTTGAAACCGCTCCTTGTCAAACAAAGTCGGCCTCCGCAGACTAAGAGAGTGAGGGGGTATTTAAGCCGGATTGAATATCCAATATTAATCTACAGTCGTCTTGAGACGACTTTAGCTATGAGACAGGGGTTTAAACCCCTGTCGGACTTAACAAATAACGAATAACTAATCTATTTCTACAAAAACGCGATCGCCCTCAATCTTTACCGGATAAGATTCCAGGGAATCGCTGGGTGCATTCAAACATTTACCAGTATCTAATTTGTACTGATACTTATGAAACGGACAGGTAATGATGCCGCTGCTTACCTTACCCATGTCGATCGGATATTCTAAATGAGTGCAAGCATTACGGTAACAAGTGACATTCATGCCTTGACGATTCAAAATCACTGAGGTTTCGTCAACTTTTACCTTCAACACACCCCATTCGGGAACTTGACTTACTGCTGTTATCTCTACCCACATAAAATATTTTTTCTCCGAAAAAACCTGACCTGGACTTACGCAGAACCTAATTATTTAGGGTGCCGATTGCGCAGCTTACTGCTATCCGTAGCGTGTCAAACCACTTTTTGCCTTAAGTCCTGATTATCTTACTCCAGCTTCCCCCTAGGGATGAATCTGACTCAAAATCACCCGCAACCGATCGTAATCATCCTTCAGCAAAACACTCAAACTTCTCCCCGCTTCCACCAACCAAGATCGATCGCGCATCCGCAACTGATAAATCTCCCGAATCGCCGCCGCTGTCAGCGCATCCACAGGCGCATTAGCCACCCCCAGCAGCGTCCTCAAAAAATCCAACTGCACGGTAAAATCAATCACCTCATCCGGTTCGCAGCGGTAAACCGCCTGGTGAATTTGCGGCGGGCGCGGCGGCAAATACTGATAAATTTTACCCCTCGATGGGCCGTGACCGTTCAACCTTTCCGGCGCAGCCTCATACCCAACAATCGCCACTCGAAACTCGGTTTTGAGCATCGCAAAAATCTGCGGTTGTTCTTCCCGCAACTCTTCCAGCGACAAACCCAAAGCGCGAGCTCTGTGCACCGAGTCGATCGGGCTAGTCGTAGCGTAATAAACCACGCCGTAAATTTGATTTTTCGACTCTTCATCCTCGGCCTTCACCCAACTCCCAAAAGGTGGCATCACGGGAAAGCTTAAGTCTTCCGGTTCCAAACATTGAGCCAGAAACTCCGAAGTTGCAGTCTCGATTACCTCAGCAATGCGATCGGGATGGCGCTCTTTTATAGCAAATTGGGGTAAAGGTAAACGCATAGTTTTAGTGATTAGTCATTAGTCATCAGTCATCAGTTATCAGTCATTAGTCATTAGTCAAGGGTTTTCATTTAGTAGCCTGGTCTTGGGTACTTTACCAATTACAAATTACAGATTACCCATTACCAATGACTAATGACCGCTGACTATTTCGCGCGGCCAGCCGTAGCATCGACAAGTTCCAACTGCGACAGGCGGAACGTAATCAGCTTGTCCCAATTCCCGCCTTCAAACAGTACCGCGACCTTTCCGTCGCTAACTCGCTGGACTTGTCCTTGAAAGGCGTAGTAAATCTCACCCTTATCTTTAACTCGAACTGCCGAACCTGGAAAAATCATAATTGTTTGAATGTTAAGTTTGCTCTTTATAGCTTACCGTTTATCGTTTCTAGTTCCCAAGCAGAGCCTGAGAACTAGGCAAATCTTCGTCAACCCGAAGACGCGAGGCAAAGCCTCGGAACGAGAGTTTGTTAGGCTAAGGCTGCTACGGAAACTTTACCGGCAATGCGGCCCGCGATCGCCCGCAACTCCCTAGCTGAAGCAGAACCCGGTTGCCCCACCACGATCGGCACCCCCGAATCGCCACCTTCCCGCAACGGAATTTCCAGCGGAATGCGGCCTAACAGCGGCACTCCCAACTCAGCAGCAGTCTTTTCCCCGCCACCAGAACCGAAAATATCGTATTGCTTGTCAGGCATATCCGGCGGCACAAAATAGCTCATGTTTTCCACAATTCCCAATACCGACACTCCCAACTGCTGGAACATCTTTAACCCCTTGCGGGAGTCCAACAAAGCCACAGTCTGCGGCGTGGTAACGATCACGACACCGGCCATCGGCACCGCTTGCGCCATTGTCAACTGCGCGTCTCCAGTACCCGGAGGCATATCGACAATCAAATAGTCTAAATCGCCCCAATTCACCTGATAGAGGAACTGTCGAATGATCCCGTTCAACATCGGGCCGCGCCAAATCACGGGTTGGTCTTTGTCAATTAAAAACGCCATCGACACTAATTTGACGCCGTAGTTGAAGGCGGGTTCGAGGCTTTCCCCGCTTTTCCCGTCCCTAACCATCACTTTCGCGTCCCCCAGACCCAACATTGTTGGATCGTTGGGCCCATAAATATCCGCATCCAGCAAACCCACCTTAGCGCCGGTTTGCGCCAGCGCTACTGCCACATTTACCGCCACCGTGCTTTTGCCGACTCCACCTTTACCGCTGGAAATTGCGATAATATTTTTAACGCCTTCAATGCCTTGGCGATCGACGACTCCCTTTTGCTGCGGCGTCTCGGCTGTCACCTCCACCGCCACTTTTTCGACTCCTGGCAACTGTTTGACCGCTTTTTGGCAATCTTCGACAATAAATTCTCGCAGCGGGCAAGCAGGCGTTGTCAGCACTAAAGTAAAACTGACGACACCGCCGTCAATTTTTATGTTACGAATCATGTTCAATTCCACCAAACTCTTTTGCAGTTCGGGGTCTTGCACGGGTCGCAGGATTTCTAAGACTGAACTAACATCGAGTGTATTGGGCATTGTGTTCTCCACCATAGCTCTGCAATTGGGTTAGCGAATTTTCGATCGCAGGTTTAAGTATATTTTTATTGCTATTTTTTAATGTAACTTCATAGCGATCATTTGCAGACCTACGGTGGCATAATTACATGACGACTGGATTTGGGATTCATCGCCCATCTAAAACTCAAATCTGACAACAGAAAATTTTATGACAGTTTCTACAACACTTAAAACCGCCACTTCCCCGTTTTTGCCACCCGCTGACTCTAGAGCTAGAGTCAGCCAATTTATGAAAAGCCTACAAGACGAAATTTGTCAATCCCTCGAACAGCTCGATGGCCTGGGCAAATTTAAGGAGGACTCTTGGGAACGCTCCGAAGGCGGCGGCGGACGTTCTCGCGTCATGCGCGAAGGCAATGTGTTTGAACAAGGGGGAGTCAATTTTTCCCAAGTGTGGGGCGAAAGTTTGCCAGCTTTGATTCTGGCAAAGCACCCAGAAGCTGCAGGTCACGATTTCTATGCAACGGGCACTTCTATGGTGCTGCACCCCCGCAATCCCTACTTGCCTACGGTTCACCTGAATTACCGCTATTTTGAGGCCGGCCCGATTTGGTGGTTTGGGGGCGGTGTGGATTTGACTCCTTATTACCCGTTGGCTGAGGATGCAGCTCATTTTCACAAAACTTTGAAAGCAGCTTGCGATCGCCACCATCCCGGATATTATCCGACATTTAAACTCTGGTGCGACGAATATTTCTACCTGCCTCACCGCCAAGAAACCCGCGGCGTGGGCGGTCTGTTTTTTGACTATCAAAGCGCTCAAGGCGCGCTTTACCGGGACCATCATGTCAAAGGCAAGGCCGCTGAGTGCAGCAACAACATCGGCGTGCCGGAACCTAGGACTTGGGAGTCGCTCTTCGCCTTTGTACAGGACTGCGGTCGGGCATTTTTGCCGGCTTACACCCCCATAATTGAAAAGCACCGATCGAAAGAATACGGCGAGCGCGAGCGTAATTTCCAACTTTACCGCCGCGGCCGTTACGTTGAATTTAACTTGGTGTACGATCGAGGCACGACCTTTGGCTTGCAGACCAACGGACGCACCGAATCGATTCTCATGTCCCTGCCACCTTTGGTACGCTGGGAATATTGTTACGAGCCAGAACCCAACTCTCCCGAAGCCGAACTCTACTCCAAGTTCTTAAAACCGCAAGATTGGGCGAATTGGATGCCTCAGCAGTCACCGACCTGAGTTAAACTACTGGGACAGTAACCACCGCGATAGATAATAAATTTGAGGGAAGGGTCAGTGATTCATATTGATCAAAAAACCCACACGCTTCAAGACGGTACAACAGTTATCGTCTTAGCACCGACAGGACGGTTGGACATCACTACAGCTTGGCAATTCCGCCTCAAGTTGCAAGAGTGTATTTCCAAACTTAGCCGCCATGTTGTAGTGAATCTTGGTCAGGTTAACTTTATCGATAGCTCTGGCCTGACCTCACTTGTAGCAGGTATGCGGGATGCGGATAAAGTTAAGGGAAGTTTCCGCATTTGCAATGTTCATCCCGAAGCCAAACTGGTGTTTGAAGTCACCATGATGGATTCTGTGTTTGAAATCTTTGAAACGGAAGAAGAAGCTCTAGAGGGGGTGCCGCGCGCAAGTTGACCACTCCCGCTTGCATCGCTTTCGGTGTAAGCCCAATTTCAGCTTGAGGCTCACAAAAAGCGCCGGAACCCTGCACAAGAACAGGAAGCAGGTAAATTCTTGCCAGCTTCCTTATGCTTTCTTCCTTTCTTGAGAGGTTGAGAGGTTCACCAAAACACTAAAGTAGAAGAATAGGTCAAGGTAAAGTCTTGCCTTCTATCCTAGATAGCTAAATCTTTCTTCCTTGTTTCTTGTTACTTCTTGCTTCAAACCAATATCTCAGCAGCAAAATCCTGACGCTTGACAAATCTAAAAGGGCCCATTAAAGCTCCCCAGATAGCCTTGCCTGTCGTGGGGCTTATTCCTTTGTCGTAGCTGAGAAATTCCTCGCCTGCGGCTTCAAATCCCAAGTCTACTTGGTAATTTTGCCCCCCGTAGGCAAAGCCGCAGCGAGTGCCCTCCGGCAAAGATGCCCGAAAGCGATAGCTGTTTGAGGCTAAATTTTGCACTGCAACCGACAGGGTGCAGCCGGGGAGGAGTTGGATTTGCTCCTTCGTTAGCTTTCCAAGCAAGTCGGGGTTGCAACCGGCTCCTTTGACGGCTGTAATGTCGTTGAACATATAATACTGAGCTTCAATCAGTCCTGGCGCTATCTGTGAGTGCCTCAGTTGCACGATGCGGGGGCGGTATGGCTTGTCTAATTCCAGAATGTTGGCTTGTTCGGCAAACAGCGCAATGCTGGGTTCGGAAAATAACGGAACCGGCAGGGGTCTTTGCCACAAACGAAGGTGGACGTACCAAGCCGGCTCTGCTAGCGCTTGTTCTCGGTTGTCAAATTCGCCCGCCATGTACTGGGCTAAAGCTATTAATTCTGGAGAAATTGTCATGTTTGTTTGATTTTTGACGATTAGGACTTGACAAAAAAAACTTAATTGTGATATAGAGCTAGCCGATCGGGGCAAGTCAGAAGATTAGATTTTTGACATCCACCCTGACCTAAAGGTACAGGGATTCCCAATCGTCACCGATTAGGTTTCTGCTTCATAGCACCCGCCCTAACAGATTTGCTCTGTTCGGGTCTTACGGTCGCTCCACAGACTGACACGGCTAGCCCAGCCGCCAAAATGTTTTTTGCTGCGTTAATGTCACGATCGTGGTTTGCGCCACACTTAGGGCATTCCCATTCTCGAATATTCAACGGCAATTTTTCAACAATGTGACCGCAGTTTCCACAGCGTTTAGAGCTGGGAAACCAGCGGTCTATTTTTACAAACTCTCGCCCATACCACTGGCACTTGTAACTTAGCTGGCGAATTAACTCGCCCCAACTAGCGTCACTAATAGCAAGAGCTAATTTATGGTTTTTCACCATATTCTTGATAGCCAAGTCCTCAACGACAATCGTTTGATTTTCACGAATGATTTGAGTTGTTAGCTTGTGCAAGAAATCTTTGCGGACATCCACTATTTGTGCGTGGACTCTAGCCAGCTGCACCCGCGCTTTTTCACGGTTACGACTTCCTTTTTGCTTTTTGGCTAGAGCTTTTTGCTTCCTTTTTAACTTCTTACGAAGCTGCTTGAAATGCTTGGGGTTGGCAATCTTATTGCCGTCGCTAGTAGCAATCAGGCTACTAATTCCCACGTCCAAGCCGATTGTTTTATTTGTTTTGGGAAGTGGTTTGAGCGTGTAGTCGTCTACAAGTATAGAGACATACCAGCGTCCAGTCGGTGTTAGTTTTACCGTAATAGTAGAAGGAACACAGCTTGCTGGAATTTGTTTGCTCCAGCGAATAGGTAGCGGGTCATTGCACTTTGCCAGAAACACTTGCCCGTTTTTCCAACGGAAAGCTGACTTGGTGAACTCAGCGCTACCACCGTTGTGTTTTTTTTTGAAATTAGGGTACTTGGCTCGTCCCCGAAAGAAATTGGTAAAAGCTGTTTGAAGGTGTCTGAGTCCCTGTTGAAGAGGTACGCAACTAACTTCGTTGAGGAAGTCGAGTTCCTCTTCTTTTTTCCAATTCGTCAGCATCGAGGAAGTTTCTCTGTAGCCAACCCTCTCTTGACGCTCGTACCAAGCTTCCGTGCGGGCCGCCAAAGCCTTGTTATACACTAACCGGGTACAACCCATTGTCCCTCGCAAGAGATTTTCTTGCTCGACGGTCGGTTAGAGTCGATTAAGGAGTTACCCCCCTAACCTCTCCTTCAAAACCGGACGTGAGACTTTCACCTCATCCGGCTC
>NZ_JAUBUE010000065.1:0-27466 GCF_036705305.1 Microcoleus sp. B3-D7
GACTCTCTCGGCGGCGCTATTTTTGACGAACTGCGGTTCTCCACCAAAGCCTACGATAGCCCCACCGCTGCCTACGCCGCCACCTCCTTCAAAAACGATGGTTCCGACTACCTAGTGCGGAAAATTGAATATCAAGGGATTTCTAATATTGATACTACTGCTGTGCCTCCGACTTTCTTCTCTTACGGTTCATCTCCCGATCCTATTATTGATGGTGGTTCTGGACAGTTTACGATTAATCGGACTGGCGATACTTCGGTTTCGGCTTCGATCGACTATTTGATTGTTGCCCCTGGTAGTGATCAACCTGTGAACAACATAGACTACAACATTAGTCCATTTGCTGTGAATCCTTCGGGAGGCACGGTGAACTTTAATCCCGGTCAAACTAGCGTTAGTCTGACGATTAACAATCTTCCTGGTTTGGCTGGTGGGGTGGTGAATTTGGGGTTTGGCCCAGGTTCGATCAGCGCTCCGGCATCGACTGCAATTACTCTGCTTTAAAGCTGTTAGTAGGGCGAGAAATCCTTGCTCTACTAATATGTCCCGCAAGTAGTTAAATGCTTTGGTAGTGATGTACAGTAATGGTTTAATATTAAATCCACATAAATTTCCGAGGTAAAAGTATGGAATATCCTAATTGTCAAAACGAGTTTTTTATTAAAAATGGAAAGACTTATTAGGGGAAACAGCGATTTAAATGTAAAAATTGTACTCGTCAGTTTATTGATAATTTAAGTTATTAATGGCGCTCGCTGATTGGTTTTCTGGTGCTTGGTTTGGGTTGCTGCACCCTTGGTTTCTCAAGACCAATTTGAGGAAGCGGAGAGGGCGGTGAGGGCGCAGTTAGATTGAAGTCGCTAATATATCCCTACCAACACTCTTGGCGATCGTCCCCCGTTGCCACAATTTCCTCACTCTCAGCCGCTCCCCTTCTCATCGTCCATGCCAAGCTTATCAGCAGCCTCACAATCCAATGAATGCAGCACGCGCTCCACAGCGAGGAATTGTGTACTTTTCGCTGTTAGAGGTTTAAATGGTTAAACATTCAAATATTTAAATGTTTACAGACTGTCGTCGGGATTCAAATGCTGGAGGTATTGAGCGACCGACTTCTCCACCAGCTCGCTCATTTCCTGACCTGATTGTGCTGCTGCGGATTTAAGTTGGCGGTGCAGAAGTTTGGGGAGGTAAATGGTAGTACGAACAAAGTTGGGGTCTTTGCTTTTAGATAGCGTCACACTGGGTGAAAGGTCAGCTTCACCGGGCTTGAGTTTCTTGGCCTTTAGTAAGTAGCTAGACAAAATTAATTACATATTTTTCTACAAATTGTTTCAAGATTTTTTCCACAGATGCAACAAAAGTTGCCCAACTTTTGTAAGCAGATATATCAATCCATTCATACTTGATAAACCGCCCTAAAGTTTCAATTTAAATTAAATTTAGTTGACAAGAGTAAGAAGGTAACTCAAAAAGAGTAATATTACGTTGTTTCTACTCTTCAAGTTTGTAGACAATAGAATCACTGGTATGAATAGAAGCTTGATCTGTGACAATCACCGTTGGCTTATGTACTGTGGGGAAAAAAGCATCAATACAGGCAATAACCACATCAGAGTTAATACTTTGAGATGAAATATAAGTTTCAAGATGGTTATTTCGCTTCAGGATTCCTAGTACATTCATTCGCTGACTACGACGACTAGGAATTTTTAAATATTCTCCGATGTCCTGCCAACCATAGGGAACACAAGGAATCAAAGAAAATCCCGTTTCATCCAAGTAATATAAATCAATGTGACCCTCATCATCCAATCGCTTTAATTCTTCTAATTGTGCCTTTTTATCTTTATCTTCCTGGGAAGGAGGCTTTCCTGCCACTTTTTTACGAAGGAGATGCCAACTCATCTTCAGATTTTTTAGTATTCTTTGAATTGTGTTTGTACTAGGACGTATGCCCCAGGCCTCTTGAACTTTTTGGCTAACCGTTTTTAATTGCCTTGGTTCTTGTTTAGCCCACTCTTTAATTTGGGCTTTTTGCGAAGCGTTAAATAGTGGCTTAGAACCTCTTCCTGGTTTATTATAAAGTCCTACTATTCCCTCTAGTTCCTACCGATTGAACCAGTTATAGAGGGTCTTATAACTTATTTTAAAAATATTCATCAACTCTCTTTTTTTTACTCTTTGCGAAGCTAATATGAGGCAATGTGCTCGCGTGACGTACCTGATGATGTCTGCTTTGGCGATAAATTCGCTCTAGCAATTTAGACGAAAGAGGATTTATTTCCGTGATAAACATCATATGAAATTGTAATTAACTCATAATTTTGCCTGGAATATCATTCTACTATGTATTGGTGTAATTAATTCTGTCTAACTACTTAGCACCACCACACTACAATAAACTACATAAAAAAATACTCGGCTCTAACTGTAGCATATTTTGGGTTAAAGTTAAGATGCGTTTACCCTGCGGTTTCAACAGCCTAGTCCCTAAGTTTATATTGCTTCTTCCATCTTCCATCTTCCATCTTCCTTCTTCCTTCTGTTCTATCACGCAAAGCGAGGCAAAATATGTGCTAGGGAAGACTGTTGAAGTGGAATTTCTATCGCAAATTCTGCTCCTTTGCCCGGTTCCGAAAAGCACTTCAATGCGCCGCCGTGTTGGTTGACAACAATTTCATAGCTAATCGACAGTCCTAAACCCGTTCCTTGGCCGACAGGCTTAGTAGTAAAGAAAGGGTCAAACAACCGCTTGCGAACATCTTCTGTCATCCCCGGGCCGTTGTCAGAAATTTTAATTATTACCTTTTTTTTCTCAATTAACTCCGTGCGAATCCGAATCGTAGGAATCAGGCGGCTAGACTTAGAAATTGAGGATTGAGTCGTTGTACAAGACTGCTTTTGATCGCCTGAGTGGGAATTTTTAGGGGGTTTTTTATCGACATTTTCGTATTTATTAGACTCAACAATAGCGTAAATTGCATTAAGTAAAATATTCATAAATACCTGATTGAGCTGTCCGGGATAGCACTGCACCAGCGGCAAGTCGCTGTATTCTTTGTGAATTTCGATCGCCTCCTGCCCCGGTTTCCCTTTAAGCTGGCTTTGCAACAGCATAATCGTGTTGTTGATACCGTCGTGAATGTTGACCTGCTTCATTTCAGCTTCGTCTAATCTGCAAAAATTCCGCAGCGACAAAACGATGTCGCGCACTCTTTCTGCACCTTGCTGCATAGAATTTAAGACTTTCGGCAAGTCTTCTAGCAAATAATCGAGTTCGATTTTTTCGGCTTCCGCTTCAATTGCTGCGATGGGTTCGGGACAGTGCTGTCGGTAGATGTCGAGCATCCGCCTTAAACCTTGCGTGTACTCTTTAGCGTGGTGCAAATTGCTATAAATAAAGCCGATCGGATTGTTGATTTCGTGAGCTACTCCTGCTACTAACTGCCCCAAAGAAGACATTTTCTCTGTTTGAATTAGTTGAGTTTGAGTGCGCTGAAGTTCCAGCAGGGCAAGTTCGAGCTGTTGGGCTTGATGTCTCAATTGCGCTTGCGACTCGCGCATCGCCACGGTTGATAACTCGTGAATTTGCAACTGAGAAAGCAGCAGTTGGTGTACGTCTAAAAGTTTGTAAATTTCGGGTTCTACTTGTACTACAATTGGTTCGTGGATTAGTTCGGGCGATCGCTCCAAAGACTGCCGCACTGCCGTTATAATTGAGGTTTCGCGATCGAGAACCAACATATCAGTCTGAGTAAAGCGGTAGAGTATGAACAAAGGCTGTTGAGAAAATAACTCCAAACTGTAGGGGCGGCTCATGTGTTCAAAATAACGCCGCCGCGAAATCATCCCTATAAACTTTCCTTGCTGAGTGATGATGATGCCCGGAACTAAAGGGTTTGCTTGAAAAATTTTAGCAACTTCGTTCCCTGGACACTCAGATTCTAGGAGAAAGTCGTACAGGGTTAATTCCTGTAGAGTCGATCGCAAACCAAGCGGCGATTTCTGGGGACTCAACCCGTCCGTTTCATACACTGCTCCCTCCTTTGGTAATTGGCAGTTGCGGTTGGCTGCTGGAGTCTTGCCTACTATTTAGACAGCGTTTTTAACTTTTTTTATAGCTTAGTTATCAACTTCCCTCTGCTCCCTGGAATCCAGTTAATTCAGCAGGATTTTTTTTTCCTTAAATCATGCTGGTGTCCCCCGAAACGATATTGCAGGTTAGATTGATTTAACAGCAAATACCACTTTGAAACCTGACTATGTATTGAATTTTATATATCCAAGATTTTACTAATCCGAATATAACAGTCATAACTATTATTAATGTTTGATGACATTAATTTGGTTCAGATGGATAGACATCTGCGACCTGTGGCAGTACATTTCGTATTACCCCTTGCGTAAAATTATATTACAATAAGACAAGAATAGCGACAAATCCGCAACAGATAGCCCGATTTTAAAATTCAGGCGAAACAGGTTTCCGGCAATTGCTAATAAATCTCAATTGTCAGTTTTTTTGCACAAATGCCGATCGCACTCAACCCGAAGATTGTATTGTAGGTAGTCTCCGAGCCAGGGACAGCCGATGGCGAGCAATTTGTCAAGTTCGGCAGCTTATAGTTTAGCCGCATCGACACTCCCAAGCTTCACCGACGAAATTTTTCCTGGCAGATGCTAAAGTTGTGCGATCGCAACTCAAACTCACATTCCACACATCCGCTTAATGTGCCTTAAAAGTTTCCACAAAAGTACCGTCGGGCCACGAACTTGAGATTCAAACTCTCTCGCTGGCAAATCCGACACGGAGAATCAAGAGGAAGCAGAAAGAAATAATTCTATTTTACCCGACTTTTCCCCAGCTTCAACATCAATTTGAGGAAGTTGGTTTGGTTGCCATAATATTTCGATCATTATTATTTCTCCTCCCCCTTGATTTTAGGCAATTCTCATTAGAAACTCTAAGATGTTGATTTGAGGAACCTCGGGGGGTGGGGTTTGGTTGGGCGATCGCACTGAGCTAAATTGAAATGACATATGAAGAAAGTAAACGACGGTTTCCATGTGCGGTTTCCCGAACTAGAGGTGGTAATTGTATACACGGCGGGACGATCGTACTTTCAGTACAATGTCAGTATTTCAACCTGTACACCTGTTGAGTCTGAGGCTCAGAGAGTGTGAAAGTCGCTCTCATCCTTTCGTTGTCTGGATTCAAAGTTTTTCAATGGTTAGGCGGTGCGAGGGCCAGAAGCAGACAGTTAACTAAACGGCACAGGGAGATAGGGACAGATGGGATAAGCCCACAAGCGAGAGAGTGAAAGAATTTTCATCATCATACCTTCAGAAAATCACGACTGCAGCAGCAAGATCACCCAAAAGAATGATTGATTCAAAAAAGGTTGCATGTTATATTTCAATATAATTCTATAGAAAAATACTTTTACCTAAAAGGAAAACAAAAAATGGACACACCTACAGATCGCGCACAAGAACCAGTTGGGACAAGAGAGCTGGAATCAATACCTGTATCTGAAAAAGTTTCTGCTCAAAAAGTTGCTGAGGTTAATTTTGAAACGACTCCTTTAGAAACCCCTGCTTATACTCAGGAAAAAGTTAGCGTCGAGGAGGTAAAAATTAATGGCGACGATTTGGTTACTAAAGTTAAAGAATTGATTCACGAAGGAAATATCCGCCGCATCATTATCAAAAATGAAGAGGGACGGATCTTAGTAGAAGTTCCTCTGACGGTGGGAGTAGTCGGTGGAGTCATCGGTGCGGCCTTGTTTCCAGTCATTGCAGCAGTAGGAGCGATAGGTGCATTAGTAGCTCACATGACCATCATCATTGAAAGAACAGAATAAAAAAATTCAGTTGTTAGTAAGGCTCCTGTCCGGTTAAGATCCCGTAATAAAGCTTGTTGGTAGTGAGTACGACTATCCTCTCTTGATAGATGAGAAAAAACTTGTCTTTATTACTAAAAACTTAATTGTGGCTATCTAACCGGACTTAAACACATTTCAAGCACAAACGGGCTTTATAAATATAGAACTCCTAAATGAGTCGTAAAAAATTACGACTCATTTAGGAGTTCTATGATGCTTGCACAGCAAGCATTATAAATAACTCATTTAGCCGACATTCTTTGTTGAAGTCCGGCTAATCCTATGCCTTTGGGGACTTGGGAATCACTCTGGGGGTAGAGCCTGGTTAATACCTTAACGAGTTAGATTGGATACAAATGAAGGAAAAACCAAAAGTTCTCTAAACTCCCTAAGCCGAAAGCTGTTAAGCATTTAAACTCATGAGCAAAACACCCAACGCTTACACTTGAATCTTGACAGTAAATCGAAATAAGCGATTTAAATGCTCAACAGCTTAGCTCAAGTTTTCAAACCAGAGCATCTCCTACAGACAAATATTTTTTGAATAGTTGTGGCGAAGATAATTATGAAACCTAACGAAGAAAATAGCTCTAGCCGTGAAATTCATCAAGAAGTTCACACTGATGCAACTAACGGTCACGTCAGTACAACGCGAACTACTACAAGTGTTCCGAGTACAACGGGGAAGCCTTCTAAAGAAGCAGCTCATCACCAAGGTTATGTACAGGGTGAAATGGCGGAAAACCACCGCCAACTGGGAGTCCAAGAAGTCCGCGACAACCAGAATGCTGGTCGCGGGTTACTGTTAGGGATTCTTCTTGCTTCTTTGACAGGCTTAGTTCTGGGCAGTGTATATTACTTCAATCGGGGTGAGGAGGCTCCTACTCCTACTGCTGCTCCTGTGATTGTTGTACCGAAAGCGAATCAGCCTTCAGCAACACCAGCTCCGACTCGGACTATAGAGAGAGAAAAAACGATCATTCAAAAGATTGTTCCGGTTCCGGTTCAACCATCTCCTGTTCAAAAGGCAAATCCGGCTCCTCAACCAAGTCCAGCTCAACAGGCAAATCCCGCTCCTCAAGCAAGTCCGGCTCCCAATATCAATATTACAATTCCAAATTCACAGCAGCAAGATGCACCCGCTCAGGAAGCAGCGCCGTCTCCATCTTCGTCGTCAAATAATACAAATACTACGGTTCCGACTCCGCAGAATGAGCCAGATTCCACTCCATCAACTCCAGCACCTGAGAGTTCAGCTACTCCATCTCCAACTCAAGATGAGGGCGCTCCTGGAGCAGGTACGAGCGGCGAAACTAATACCGAAAGCCGGAGCGATTCTAATCCTACGGATACCGCTGTACCTGAGAGCAACTCCGGCGCAGAGGGTGCGACTGGTTCACCACAATAGAAGTTGGATGTCGAATTAGTCCGCCAGAGGTTCAAACCTCAGACTGATAGCTAAAGTCCTTTAAAGGTGATATCTGGCACCATTCTCAAGAACAGGCTAATTGAAAATGGTGCAACATCTGAGTTAAAGAGGACTTTTTTTATGGTTTAAACTGAAATCTTGCACCCTTATCAATAAGCCTGCTATAGGCGGGATCTCCTGCCCAACCCCTACTCCCCAAAAGAAAACTAATTCTTTGTGGAAAAGGTCCCAGATCCCGTTATTGAGAATGGTGCAACATCTCAGACTAACCGGACATTGTGGCTGAACTCAAGAAACCGGGTTTGTGCGATGGAAAACGTTTTAAGATTGTGCCAACCTATCCTAAGAAACAGTTTGGTGAACTAATTTAACTTTCCCTAAAGCCGTCTTCCTGCTGTCAAAGAGTTTCATCACGCCGGAGGAGATGGTCTCGATGACATCGGGAGCGCAGTAAGAGAGAAACTCTTCCGAGGAAGTAGGATCTGCAAAAAACTCTTGAGCTTTCTTCAAAAAGTTTTCTGTTTCAGCAAAGCCGATAGATTTGATAATAAACGTAGAAACCGGGGAGTTTTTAATATCATAGCGCGATTCTTGATTGCGTCCTATTTCTAGCAGGTCTAACACTTCTCTTTGCAACTGACTGTCTAAGGGGTAGGCGCTCTGTCGGTTGGGCAAGTAATCCTCCAAAACCGAGGTTTTAAATCCTGGTGTGCGTAATTCTCCCATCATAGTTGAAAGCGGAATATCGCGCCCCAAACGATAGGAAAGAGCTTCTAAAATGGCGATGGTAATTAGCTTGACCCCCAGATAAAGTTTAGCAACTTCGATATTTTTGCGAGTTCGGGCAATCAGGTTAGCGTAGGTTTCATCGTCCGGCTCTTGCCTAAACTGCTGGAAAACCAGTTCTGGTTTGAGGAAGTTCAAAAATCCTTCCATTTTTTGCAGAGACCTGCGATATCCGGCAACAGTATAGGAATTAACATTGGTCAACTCGTGGTTGGTTTCTGGCATCAAATTCCAGGTATTGTCTAAGAAATTAGAGGAATTTCGAGAGGCAAAATTTTCGACATCTCTATTGGCTAACCTGACAGCACGCTTGACAATTTCTACGGTTTGGCCATTGCTCCATCCAAAGTTAAAATCGCGATTTATACTTACCAAACGCTCGTGCAAAAGTTCGATCGCGCTCAAACCACTGGGCGAAACCGGGCGGAAAGGAATAGTAGCCTCAATGCAAGCTGTTATCTCAGCGATCGTACTAGCTGGCAAAAAAGGCTCCAAACATTTGGCAGCAATAACAGCACTCAAAAATTCGTTTTGGCCGGCAAACGGAGAGAGAGTCTTGCCGGGAATAAACCCAAAGACTGAGGCCACTAGATGATACATGGCATCGTCGGGCAGTTCGGTTTCATCTCTAATAACTAACTGCGATCGCACCTCTTTGACAAAAGGACAAAGGGCGCTGCTAATATTGAAACTAACGCCCTGATCGACTTGCACGTACACGAGGTCGTGAAACAGCGCAGCCAGCACCTCGATCGGATCGACTGACCCCCCGACCTCAAAAATGTGTTCCGACGTGTGAAAGTAGCGCCAAGGCCCTCTCATCGTTTGAATGATTAGCTCAGCTATCTGCTCCAGCTTTGGAATGTCTACTCGACCTCCCAATTGCTCGATCGAGCTTACCAAGCAATCCAAGCACCGTTTTTGTTCTGCCAAAAGCTCCATTTACACACCTCCAGTGCATTCCCTGATTGTCTTGCGCTTGATTGCATGGTATCAAAACGCGCTGCGATCGTGCCATGATTCGTCACTCAAAAATCTTAAATTTTAGGGTGATACAGGGAGAGGGGGCCAGGGAAAGAGGAAGAGGGAGGAAGAGGGAGGGAGAGCGAGGGAGAGCGAGAGCGGGAAATTAAATATTAAAAATTCTGCCGTTGTGAAGATTCGCGCAACTTGGGTGATCGGTATCATAAATTACAGTAAAAATGACAAAAAGTGGGTAAAAAATTGATTAATTTTTGATGAAATTATGAGGGATTTTTGACAAAAGCTGGGGGTGGGTGGCATTGACACCAGCTTCAAGCTGCGGTGGTATAGAGACTGCGTGTGGCCTCAGAATAAGATTCGTAGACGTGCTGATAAAACTCTTGATATTTGCGCTGATACACTTCTGTTGATTAGCTTTCGGGCATTTGGTCTAAAGCTTCCTCGATCGCCACTTTAACTGCTGCCTTGGTTTGCTGTCCCCTCCCCCAATATAACACTAACAGAACTTACGCAACTGTCACAAGTGCTCCTGGCACCATGCAGCACAAAATCAGACAACAAACATGGGAGCATCGGCGCGTTTCACGGGCTCAATCAAATAATTGGACAACATCAATCGAGCTTAAATACCCCCTTAATCCCTTAGTCCCCCTCGGCTGGGAATTCGTATGTTTAGAAACGATTTAAATCGCCGAATCAACTGTTAGATTCCCAAGTTATTTAAGAAGTCGGGTATCGGGGTATTGTGTCTTTGGAGCCGTTGCTGACTTACTGCATCCGATCGATCGTCCGATACTGCACCGCCTCCCCCACATGATTCGTTTTCAAGCTTTCATCCCCCGACAAATCAGCAATAGTTCTAGCAACCTTCAAAATGCGATCGCTTGCCCTCGCCGAAAGCCCCAATTTCTGAATCGCCATCTCCAATAAATTCCGAGAAGCGTCATCCAACTGACACCATTTGTTAATGTGACTGCTTTGCATCTCCGCATTACAGCGCAAACTAGATTCCGACTGAAAACGGCGAGTAGCAAGCTCTCGCGCCCGCTGCACCCTCACCCGCACCGGTTCCGACTCCTCTCCCGTCGGCTGTCGCGTAATTTCCTCGGGTTTCAAACGATTAACCGCCACTTGCAAATCAATCCGATCCATCAAAGGCCCCGACAGTTTAGCCCAATATTGCTCTCTCTTTTGCGGCGAACAAGTACACTGTTGAATCGAATCGCCATAGTAACCGCAAGCACAAGGATTCGTACTTGCAACTAAAGTGAATTGAGCCGGAAACATCACCGATTGTCTAGTTCGAGAAATCGTCACATAACCATCTTCCAGCGGTTGTCGCAAAAACTCCAAAACATCTCTTTTAAACTCAGTTAATTCATCGAGAAAAAGTATGCCGCGATGTGCTAAAGAAATTTCACCCGGACGCGGAAAACTGCCGCCACCTACCAAAGAAGGGCCTGATGCCGAATGGTGAGGACTGCGAAAAGGTCGATCGCCCACCAAGCTTCCCTTATCCTTCAACAACCCCGCCACCGAATGAATCTGAGTTACATCCAAAGCTTCATCAAAAGTCAGCGGCGGCAAAATACCCGGCAAACGCCTCGCCAACATAGTCTTACCGCTCCCTGGCGGCCCCACAAAAATTAAATTGTGTCCCCCCGCAGCCGCAATTTCCAAAGCCCGCCGCGCGTGAATTTGCCCCTTTACATCCTTTAAATCTAAACCCGGAAACCGCGTTTTTGCTAACTCTTCTCGACCGTTTACTTCTACAGGCGAATAAGCTTCAGGATTGTTCAAAAAATCAGTAACTGCAAAAATATTCTCAAAACCATAAACAGATATTCCGTGCACCAAAGCCGCTTCTTGCGCGTTACCAGCCGGTACAACCAACCCTGAAATACCCATTTTTTGAGCAGCAGCGGCGATCGGCAAAACCCCAGCCACAGGCCGCAAACTCCCATCTAAAGAAAGTTCCCCTAAAAACAAATAATCTCCCAAAAGTTCAGCGCTGACTTGTTCCGATGCTGCTAAAATGCCAATGGCGATCGGCAAATCAAAACTCGGCCCCTCCTTTCGCAAATCCGCCGGAGTCAAATTAATCACAATACTCCGCATCGGAAAACCATATCCCGAATTTTTTAGGGTAGCCTTAACTCTTTCTTTAGCTTCTTGCACCGCAGAATCTGGCAACCCCACAACCACAATTTTCGGTAGCCCCCCCGACACATCAGCCTCAACACCAACCTTTACCGCGTCAATTCCAACGATCGATGCACTCCACACCCTAGCAAGCATTTTTCTTTATCCTTAATTTGCCTGTCCTTGATTCATCATCTATTATGATTAACAATGACTAATGAATATCGGAAGAGGCAAGAAAAACTTTTCCTTGCCTCTTCTTTTTCTCATCTTCCTTCTCTCCTGCTGGGTCTTCCCTCTTCCCTCTTCCCGACATCCGTTACATCCGTTACATCCGTTACATCCATTACATCCCGTACATTGCTCGTTGCCGAACTTCGTTAACACCCATGACAACTCAAGAAACGCTTTTCAGCAAAATCATCCGCAAAGAGATTCCGGCAGACATCGTTTATGAAGACGACTTGGCCCTCGCGTTTAGAGATATCCATCCGCAAGCGCCCGTCCACATTCTCGTCATTCCCAAACAGCCTATTGCCAAATTAGCCGATGCCGAGTCGGAAGATCATGCTCTCATGGGACACTTGCTGCTGACTGTCAAACGGGTAGCAGAACAACTGGGACTTAGCAACGGCTATCGCGTCGTCATTAATAGTGGCAGCGACGGCGGCCAAACTGTAGACCACCTGCACCTTCACATTCTCGGCGGTCGGCAGATGAAGTGGCCCCCAGGCTAAAGCCTAATTTTTACGCAGAACTTACGGACTCATCCTCAGAAGCTCGGTTTATTTCTATTGCCAAGCGCCTTAGAAACCGGGTTTCTTTTTTCGTCAATAAACCCGGTTGATTGGAGATTATTGAGAATGCAGCCCGATGATCGCACGATAAACCTGGTTTTTAGTATTCTCCCGATACAAATTTACCCTCGCAGAATCCACCGGTTATATGTGAATTAATATTAAAAATCATCTCTTCACGACCTAATTAAGAAATATTTAAATAGAAAGAGAATCGACCTGAACAAAAATAATGTGCTTTAACTGCTGAACCAACCTACAGGCAATAGATTCTGTTCTTGTGGTCGCTGTATGTAACCCCTTGAATGTGTAATTTTAATTTGTAAAAAACTACAAATATTTACGAAATATCAAATTATTGTAAAAGTTTGTAAAATGTTTAAATTGTCAACAGTAATCCCTTGGCAAACTTTAGTGAATAGTGTTACTAATATAAGCGTGGGGCATCCCCACAACGAACCTTGAAAATTCAATTAAGCCATCATAAACCAAATGACAACAACCGTACAGCGTCGCGAAAGCGGCAACGTTTGGGAACGGTTCTGCGAGTGGGTAACTAGCACTGACAACCGGATTTACATCGGTTGGTTCGGCGTCTTGATGATTCCCACCTTGCTGAGTGCCACCATTTGCTACATCATCGCCTTCATCGCTGCTCCTCCAGTAGACATCGACGGCATCCGCGAACCAGTTGCTGGTTCCTTGATGTACGGCAACAACATCATTACTGGTGCTGTTGTTCCTTCATCGAATGCGATCGGGCTTCACTTCTATCCCATCTGGGAAGCAGCTTCCCTCGATGAATGGTTGTACAACGGCGGCCCCTACCAATTGGTAGTTTTTCACTTCCTCATTGGCGTTTTCTGCTACATGGGTCGTGAATGGGAATTGTCCTACCGTTTAGGTATGCGTCCTTGGATCTGCGTCGCTTACTCTGCACCAGTTGCAGCAGCCACCGCAGTATTCTTGATTTACCCGATCGGACAAGGCAGCTTTTCTGACGGTATGCCCTTGGGTATCTCCGGCACATTCAACTTCATGATCGTGTTCCAAGCCGAGCACAACATCCTGATGCACCCCTTCCATATGTTGGGAGTTGCTGGTGTCTTTGGCGGTGCTCTGTTCTCCGCCATGCACGGTTCCTTGGTAACATCTTCTTTGGTTCGCGAAACAACCGAAACTGAATCTTTGAACTACGGTTACAAATTCGGTCAAGAAGAAGAAACCTACAACATCGTTGCAGCCCACGGCTACTTCGGTCGGTTAATCTTCCAATACGCGAGCTTTAACAACAGCCGTTCTTTGCACTTCTTGTTAGGTGCATGGCCAGTTGTCGGTATCTGGTTTACCTCTTTGGGTATTTCCACGATGGCGTTTAACTTGAACGGTTTCAACTTCAACCAATCGGTTATCGACTCGCAAGGTCGCGTCATCAACACTTGGGCTGATGTGATCAACCGCGCTAACTTGGGTATGGAAGTAATGCACGAGCGCAACGCTCACAACTTCCCCCTCGACTTGGCCGCCGGTGAAGTCACCCCAGTAGCAATGGTTGCTCCTTCCATCAACGGCTAAATTTAGCTTTTGATTTAACAAAAAGCGCTCCTAGAAATAGGGGCGCTTTTTGTTTTGGCAAGTAGAATTTGAGAGATTTTTTTCTGTTAAATCCGTTAAATCCGTTAAATCCCATACCCTGCGCCTTGCCGAACTTCCCGATCTATCTGATATATTGATTAAGAATTATTATTTGTGGCAATCATCAAAGTGGCGATATTTAACAGGCACAAATTTGAAAAACTCGTGGTTAATAAATCCAAAACATTAGCCTGGGCGATCGCATTTTTGAGCGGCATTTTGATGGCATTGACAACCGCACCAGTAAATGCTTGGCTATTGGCTTGGGTAGCATTAGCTCCTGTGTGGATTTTGGTTGTTAGTTATGAAAGGCCTCTTCAAGAAGTAAAACAACCAAAATTTTTCCTTCTTCCTGCTTCCTTCTTCCTTTTTCCTTCACTCTGGGGAATTGGCTATCACGGATTAGCTTTATCTTGGATTATGGGAATTCACCCGATGACTTGGTTGGGAGTTCCTTGGTGGCCGAGTTTGGCGATCGCACTTTTTTGCTGGGCATTCATCACCCTCTGGGGAGCAGCCTTAGTCGCCGTTTGGGCGTGGCTATTTGTAATTCTCAACTCCCTAAATTTACCAGACAAAAATCCTATTCTTATTCTTAACTCCCCCCCTTTACAAGGGGGGGCTGCGGGGGGTAAAGCTCAATTTTCAGCATTAACTCGCGTTTTAATTGGCACAGCTTTGTGGTGTGCCTTAGAAAGTATTTGGAGTACAGGTTCGCTGTGGTGGACATCCCTATCATATACGCAAAGCCCGCACAATTTAGCAATATTGCACCTCGGTCAACTCTCCGGACCTAGCGCAGTAACAGCCGCTCTTGTAGCAGTAAATGGCTTAATTGCCGAAGCTTTTATTGAAGGAAGAAAGAAGAAGGAAGAAGCAAGAAGGAAGAATTGGATTGCTTATATTTTGCCGCCTAGTTTGTGTTTAGTTTTGCATATTGCAGGATGGAGCTTATACAACCGCCCTTTAAATCAAGAAGCTGCAAGCGCTTTAAAGATTGGCATTATTCAAGGCAATATTCCTAACGAGATTAAGTTTGATTCAGGGGGCTGGGGGCGCGCTTTGGAAGGTTACACAACTGGATACAAACAGTTAGCAGATACGAAAGTCGATGCTGTGTTAATTCCAGAGACGGCTTTGCCTTTTATCTGGACAAATGAGTATCAGCGTTCTACTCTTTCTTTTTATCAAGCTATTCTCGATCGCGGCGTTGTGGCTTGGGTGGGAGGATTCGGACAGCAAGAGAATAGTATCACTAACAGCTTATTGGCGATCGATCGCACTGGAGAAATTGTCGGCCGCTACGATAAACTAAAGCTAGTGCCTTTAGGCGAATATATCCCTTTTTATGAAATCTTAGGCGGGATTATTAATCGGCTTTCTCCCTTAGATGCTCATTTAGTACCCGGCAATTCTAAACAATTGTTTGATACGCCATTTGGCCGCGCCATTGTCGGAATTTGTTACGATTCGGCGTTTGCGGAAATTTTCCGATATCAGGCGGCGAATGGAGGCGAATTTATGATCACCGCTTCCAACAATGCCCATTACAAACCGCCCATGTTGGATCAACATCATGCTCTCGATGTAATGCGAGCAATTGAAACTGATAGATGGGCAGCTATCGCAACTAATACGGGTTACTCTGCTTTTGTAAATCCTCGCGGCGAGACGGTTTGGAAGTCGAGAATTAATACCTATGAAGTCCGAGATGCTACTATTTATCGCCGACAAACTCAAACTTTGTACGTGCGGTGGGGAGATTGGCTGACACCTGTATTGTTAGTATTGGCTGGGTTAATGCGGTTTATTGTTAAAAATTAACCCCAAGCTTTTAGATTTTAGATTTTATCTACCATCTAAAATCTAAAATCTAAAATCTAAAATGGAATGACTTTACTTATCTTTCACCTGTTCGTGAACGCTAGGAGATAAAGAAATTAAATCGTCGATATTGCGCTGCATGGCAGCACAAATATTGTCCAAAGGCAAATCATTAGCATCGTGTCCGAAGGGATTTTCTATTTCAATGCCGATTTCTTCGATGCCGAACAAAGTAAAACTAATTAAAGCCACAATAGGGCCGGTTCCCCAAGTCAAATCGTTTACCATTTGAAAGGGCAGTGCTAAACAGTAAAGCAACAATAATTGTTTCAGGTGAATCGCGTAAGCCAAAGGGATAGGCGTCTTCAAAATCCGCTCGCAGCCGCCTAATACATCAATCATAGAGTTGAGCAATTGATTCATACCTGTTAACTGATAAACATCCACGCAATTGCGCTCGTACTGCTCGTGCATATAATCCTCAATCCAAAAGGCAATCTCTAGGGGCGGATTGTTCATTGATTTGAGCTTGTGGTACTGCGCTGGGGACATTAACGGCTCCAACTCTGGATTGACTGATTGTTGCCGCAAGTGCAGTTTCATCGCCACTGCAAAGGCAGGTAACAGGCGCAGGGCTGACTTTTTTAAGTCTATATCCTGCGGGTCTTTTTCCTCAATTGCTACCCAGATTTGGCGCGCCAAATTGCGGACGTTGTTGACTAAAGTTCCCCACATTTTTCGACCTTCCCAAAATCTTTCGTAGGCTGTATTTGTCCGAAAAACTAACAGTAAACCCAGGACAATACTCGGTACAATACTCGACAAAATTGGCATGGACACCGGCAACTTTAAAAAGTGCAGCAGGGAAATAAAAACTCCAAAGCCGCCGCACAGCAAAACGCGGGGCAAAATTGAGGGAATGACAGACCCCCGAACCTGTAATGCAATTTTAAACCAACGTGGTCGATCGCCACTCATGCAAGTCTCCTCATTAAATTAAATTAACCTCGCCCTAGCACGGGCGGCGCAAATGCCTGGTAAACTTAGTTCTTCTGCTCCCGCCAGTCGATTTGAGATTCGAGATTTTAGATTGACTCCACAGATAAATCTGGGGCGTTTGAACTAGGGTCTAAAATTTTTTGGTCTTCACGACTGCTAGCAGGGCTTATATCCCTATTTGGGTGGGGTGAGAGCTTCCAAAAAAAGCTTTCCTACAAACAACCTTTGGATTTTACCCAAAAAACTCATCTTTAGGCTCAATTTAAAATCTAAAATCTACAATTGATTGACGCAGTGACTTAATTCGGTAAGATTAACTATGTATATTTAAACCTCAGCTTCCGTGCAAGAGATACCGACATCTGTGCCTCCGCATTTTCACCGCTTGCCAAACCAACGGTGGCAAATTTATTCGCCTCAAACACAGCAAGCCGAACAGTTTGCCGCCGAAATCGGTTTGTCGCCTTTGCTGGCACAGGTGCTGATTAACCGGGGCATCGATTCTCTGAAACAAGTGCAAGGGTTTATCGAACCGGAATCTCTGGTTTTGCCCGCGCCAATGGATGAGTTTCCAGATTTGGCTGCGAGTGTCAAACTGTTGCGGGAAGCGATTTCGGGAGGGCAAAAAATTGCGATTTGCGGCGACTACGATGCTGACGGGATGACGAGTACGGCTTTGTTGTTACGCGCTCTGAGGCTGCTGGGGGCGAATGTGGATTATGCTATTCCCAGCCGGATGCGAGAAGGTTATGGGATTAACGATCGCATTGTAGAAGAATTTCACTCGGAAGGTGTCGCTCTCATTCTCACTGTTGACAACGGAATTGCAGCCTACGGCCCCGTTGCTAGAGCGCGAGAACTCGGTGTCAAAGTTATTATTACAGACCACCACGATTTGCCGCCAAAACTGCCGCCGGCAGATGCTATTCTCAACCCAAAATTAATTGCAGAATCTTCACCTTATCGCGGTTTGGCTGGTGTAGGCGTTGCTTATGTTTTGGCGATTACTTTGGCTCAGGATATGCAGAAAGTGGGCGGGTTGGTGAATCCGCTGCTGGAGTTATTTACGTTGGGAACTATTGCGGATTTAGCACCTTTGACAGGAGTTAATCGGCGCTGGGTAAAGCGTGGTTTACGGCTGTTGCCTCACTCGCAATTTGCGGGTATTCAGGCTTTGATTCAGGTGGCGGGAGTGCAGCCGGGAAGTGCGGAAAGTCCCTCAATTCTCAACGCGCAAAATAAAACTAAGAATTCCTTAAAGCCTGAAGATATTGGTTTTAGGCTGGGACCCCGGATTAATGCTGTAGGGCGGCTGGCCGATCCTCAAATTGTGATAGAGTTGCTGACTACGGACGATCGCGAATTGGCTCTGAAAAATGCGATGCAGTGCGAACAAATCAATCAGCGCAGGCAGGAGTTGTGCCAGGAAATTGAGCAGGAAGCAATTGCTTGGTGCGAGGAAAAGGCGATCGACTTGCAGCAAGAACGAGTTTTAGTTGTCGTGCAACCGGGTTGGCACCACGGGGTGATCGGGATTGTAGCTTCTCGGTTGGTGGAACGCTACGGCGTACCTGTGTTTATTGGTACTTTTGAGGATGAGGCTGGCGAAAACGAGGCTGTAGGGACGGTCGCCCATAAAATTGTCCGGGGTTCGGCGAGGGGAATTCCTGAGTTTAATGTATTTGACGGGCTGAATTTTTGCGCGGATTTATTAACTAAATTTGGCGGACACAAAGCGGCTGGCGGTTTTTCTATGCCGGCCCAGAATCTCGAACAATTCCGCAATCAACTGTCAATTTTTGCCAATCAATGCTTGCAGCCGGAACACCTAAAACCGCTGGTTTCAGTTGACGTGCGAGCAGATTTGGCTGAGATTAATCTCGACCTTTACCGACAAATTGATGCTCTGGAACCTTGCGGAATTGAAAATAAGGCTCCTGTCTTTTGGACGCCTAATGTTTGCATAACTGAACAGAAAATTGTTGGTAAAGGAGGTCATGTTAAACTAACTGCAACTCAAGATGGAAAAGTATCGGGTAGTGTGAAGGCGATTGCTTGGCGTTGGGGGGAATATTTTCCTTTGCCTCGGCGGGTTGATATTGCTTACCGATTGCGGGAAAATAGTTTTAATGGCAAGACATCAGTGGAGTTAGAATTGTTGGGCGTTCGGCTGCCTGCCAATGCTGCTACTTCCAGACCGCCGAGGTTCGGAAAAGTTGAGTTTGATTATTGCGATCGCACTTATTCTTGCAGTCTGTCTCCTGCAGGCTCGATCGAGGAATTGAGAATTCGCAACTCTCAAGGGCAAGTTCTGGCTGTTTCACCCGGACAAAACATCGGTTTGTTAGGTAACTCCCGCAAAGATGCTAGAGAAGTCGATGTATCTCTACCTTTTTTTGAGAATTTGATTCAAACTGCTAAACACGCCCTGGGTATTTGATAACTCGGTATTTGATAAAAAATTTCGTGCATTATGGAAAATTGGCGATCGAGCGTTGTGAATTTTGAATAATTTAAAACTCAAAACTCCCAACTCTCGATCGCCCCGGAGCGTGCTATAATTACAGGTCGCCGCCTCTAGCTGCCAACAGAAAAATCACGATCGGGCCCGAAAGCACGACGGCTGCGAGTAAAGCTACCTGAACAATGAGTTGGTAGTCTACACCAGCCATACCACTGAAAAGATCGGTTATAAAGTCCATGTGTCCTCCTGACTGTAGTGATTAAGTCTAGATTGTTGAATTAGAAAATCCGCTTCTGATTTTACCGGGCGATCGACCATATTTTTTAAGGAACTTTACAAAATTCAACAAAATGTAAACTGCGATCGACCTCCCAGTCACAGGAAACCAGAGACTTGATGCCCCTTCCCGGAAAGTGCCCCCAATCTAAAATCTAAAATCTAAAATCGAACCGCCCCTTCGGAATCTCCGTCTCCGGCGCTGGCAATTGATATACTTTAAGAGCCCCAATCTCCTAAAGTTTGGCATTTTCCACATAATGCTCCGAATCTAAAATCTAAAATCTAAAATCTAAAATCTAAAATCAAACTATGGCTACTTGGCGTTGCGTAAAGCAGTGCGGTGCTTGTTGTTACCTCGACCCAACAGAGCGCCCAGACTTAGACGAGTATTTATCTGAAGACGAATTAGCGCTCTATTTGAGCTTAGTCGGAGAGGACGGTTGGTGTATCAATTTTGACAGAGCGACGCGAGAATGCGGAATTTACGCCGATCGACCGCGCTTTTGTCGGGTAGACTCAGAGGTGTTTGAGGAGATGTACGGCGTTGAGCCGGCCCAATTAAACGATTTCGCGATCGAGTGCTGCTTGGAGCACATTGAAGATCTTTATGGCGATCGATCTTTGGAAATGATCCGCTTTAACTCTGAAGTCGGAATTCTCGCCTTACCTGACGGTGTTTCATAATTGCGGGATAATTTTGATTTTTTTTGGGGGATGGGCCCCTGATCCCGAAGGCGGGTATTTTCACAGCAGGCGGGACACCCCACAACCATCCTCATCAAATGGGGCAACGCCTACCTCACCACTAACAATCTCCCAGTTTCTCACCGGTAGAGTGTCAAAATAAACAAATCAAGGAAATATCGCGCAGTTGAGTTGAGCTATGAGTAATCGAGAGGGTTTTACAGGGGGATTTATTGCCGGAGCTGCCGTTGGCGGCTTGGTGGGTGCAGTTTTGGGTGCGGTGCTGTCGCGGCGCGCTGCTGAAGCTTTGCTGAATGAACCTTCAGACGCAAAAACCAGAAAAATCCGCCAGAGGAAAGCCAGCCAACTCGAAGCCGACAGCATGGAAGTAGCAAGGCTGAGTTTAGAAGATAAAATTGCCCAGCTTAATCAGGCAATAGATGACGTGCGGCTGCAACTCGGCGACGTAAACGGCAACGCGCCGGCGCCGGGCAGCGAGGGTTCGATCCCTCAAGACTCCTAACTCCTTTTTAAGATTTTAGATGAGTCGGGCAGATCAATGCGCGCTACTGACATCTTGCACCATTCTCGCTTCACAGGCTTTTCAGGCCTGTGAAGCCAAGAGTGAATTTTATTGTGGGCCGTTACTCTTCTAGCCCGCCCGTAAACAGCCTCATGCTACCCCTCTCCCCCACCTATGCTAAACTTTAAGTTAAAGTGTCTGTAAACTTTACTCAAACTTCAACGAGAATATATGAGTTATTCCATAGGCCTTTTGGCAACCACGCTGTCCACCTTTCTGCAAATCTATGTAGCCCTAATGATTTTTCGGGTGCTATTAAGCTGGTTCCCGAATATCAATTGGTACGACCCCCCGTTTTCGATTTTGAGTCAGTTAACAGATCCTTACCTGAATCTATTCCGATCGATTATCCCCCCCTTGGGAGGGATTGACTTTTCGCCACTGATTGCTTTTTTTGTACTTCAGTTCGGCTCGGAATTCTTGATCAATCTTTTGACAAGCTTGCAAACATCCTTGTAGTTTGAAAAGCTTAAGTTTTTAAGCATCGAGCGTAAATTGTTTGGCAGACGTAGCTGCAGGCAACTAAATTTTAGATTTGAGATTTTTAGATGAACTCCCCGGTTGAAAAGCTGGGGAGTTCATCGTACATGAGAAATGAGAAATTGCCAGCCACTCAACAATCTCAAATCTAAAATCTACAATCCAAAACTGCCTCGCGGTTTCACGGACAGCCAACCCAAAATCTCAAATCAGCAATCTAAAATCTCAAAGAGTTTCGTTAGCGGCGAACCACGCCAGTAAAACCTGTAGCTTTAAATTGCTTGAGCTTCAAAGGTGTTCGTTGATTGGCGGCCACCGAAATTCTGAGCTGAAAATCGCTAACTCCGGGAGGAACTTCTTCTATAGAACCCAAGCGAGTCCGGTTTTGCATCACCGGATTGTCGTCAGCATCATAAATGCGGCCGAAAATATCGGCATTGACAACTGGTTTGCCCGTGCTATTTTCAGCTTTCCCAGTAATCAAAAAGCAGGTAGCTTCCATAGAACTGCCACTGGTGACTGTTCCTTCTCCCATCTCTGCCGGACATTCGCGATAAGAAAGGTCGGAAAGTTTAATCTGCGTCAGAGCCCAAGCAGGTGGAGTAAATACCAAACTAAAAATTCCGATTAGGCAAGTAGCAAAAAAAAGGCTGATAGCTCGAAATTTCATAAATTGCGGGGCAAGTATATTTTAATTCTCAGCTTAGCGCGAATTCAGCCTCAAATTCCTACTTCTAGGAATTCGGAAAACTACAGCTACTTTTTTAAGAAATGGCATTAATCTAGACCTAAATGCTGTCGCAAGGCTTGGCGCATCACATCGACTGGGACGGATTCTTTGTTGAGCCAAATTTTTAAGGCGGCTGCTCCTTGTTGAACTAGCATTTCGAGTCCGTCAATAGCTCGCGCTCCCCTAAGCTGTGCATCTTTGAGAAACTGGGTAGGATTAGGGGTGTAAATTAAATCATAGACGATCGCACCTGCTGAAATTCGATCGATCTCACCATCCGCAACCGGCGACTTTTCCCCCTGCGGATACATCCCCACAGGCGTCGTGTTCACCAGCAAATCTGCCTGCGAGATTAACATTGACAAATTCTCCCAAGTATGAACCTGCAAATTCTGCACGGGCATCGGAGAATTGACCCAACTCTGCTGAAATTCCGCTAAATTTTGTTCGCTGCGGCCGACAACGTGAATCTCTACACATCCCAATTGAGCGCATCCAGCCACAACAGCTCTCGCCGCCCCGCCATTTCCCAAAATTACCGCTACTTTCTGACTCCAATCGGAACCCCCCCTAGCCCCCACTTGGTAAGGGGGGAGACAGGATTCAACAGCCCGTGTTTCGTAAGGAGCCGAATCAGATTCAACAACCGTATTGCCCCTTTCTAAGCCAGAGGTCGGGTCTTTAGCCCCCCCTTGGTAAGGGGGGGTTGGGGGGCTTTGCAGCGGCGCGAGAAAGCCTTCAACGTCAGTATTTGTGCCGCACCAACCTTTGTCAGTAAGGTATACGGTATTGACTGCGCCGATCGCTCGGGCGATCGGGGAAACTTCCGACAGCAGCGGTAAAATTGCTTGTTTGTGCGGAATCGTGATGCTAAATCCGCGAACGCCGATCGCAGCAAATCCTGCAAGAGCAGCTTTTAAATCCCCTGGTTTTACCGGAAACGGCAAGTAAACAAAATCGACTCCCAAGTGGGAAATAGCAGCATTGTGCATTGCCGGCGACAGAGAATGTTCGACAGGATGGCCAATTACTCCCAGCAGTTTAGTAGTGCCTTTAATCATTTTTGTTAGTTGAGTGTTGAGAGTTGACTGTTAACGGTTTAGTTTTGTTATTTCATACCAGATCCTGCTACAGTTGGGCCCTTATTCTTTCGTCGGCTAGCAGTGAATTTCGTTGGTTCAAAAGCGATTTTCCTCGCCGAGTGACTGTAAACCGTCAACTGTTAACTGTCAACTCTCAACTCTCAACTGTTTGCCGAAACTCTTTGGCGTCAGCCAAAATCGGATTGACATCAAACCAATAATCCTCGCCGTAACGGTATTCAAACACCCAGAGACTCCGCAGCAAGATTTGGTATTTAGTTTCCCCGTTCACAGTTTTGGTAGCGGATACTTGGCGCAGCAATTGCCACTCCTCCGGTTCGATCGCCAAAGTAAGCTGGTGGCGGCGCTGGATGATCACATTTTCCAAAGTTTCCCGCGACAGAGGAGGGTCTTGTTTCTGCAGACAGCCATACAGTAGTTGCAGCAAATTGCGGACATGACCGCCACTGACTCGACACAGGCGATCGAGAGTTTCCGCAGAGTCGAAAACTTTGCCTACCAAAGCATAGCGCTGCGAAGGATGCACCGTTGGACAAGCCCGCGCCAGAACCATCTGTCGCAGCAATTCCACACCCTCAGAGCACTCAGAACCGTCGCTCAACTGCACCGGCACCATCGGCAAAACCTTCGGATCTACCCCAAATCGATTGGTCAACTGGCCCAAATCGTTAGAGAAAATTAGCACCAAAGGAATTGTATACACGACGTGGCAATTTAGTCTTGCCAACTGTTCACCGCGATCGACAAACAGGTATTCCGGCTGCAGCCGCCCCGTCGGTTTCGCGCACAGGTGTATGCGATCGAGATTGTCGATAATTACTACAAGTCCTTGTTTCCCTTGGCGTTTGAGTTCTTGATTAGCCGGCTCCAGCAACTCCTTATTAAGCGCATCTAAAATTACGTTAGTTCGCGGCTCCAAATATTGCCTCAACTCCGATCGCAGATTCGGAGCATCTTTCGCCTTAGCAGTAATTTTGCCAATTCCCAACGCCAGAGAAAATTCTCCCTCCGTGCTGGCATTTATTTCGCCAAAACCAGGGACATTAGCTTCAGCGCTCAAGTCTATTTGAGTTTGAAAAACATCAGCAACCCCTTTGAGCAAAGCTTTAAAACCCGTCGGTTGCAGCTTGATTTTCATTTTCTCGATGCTTTCGCTCACCTGACGAGCAACGCTCAACAAAATGTCAGTGATATCTACATCTGCCATGTCTAAATCTTTACTCGACTCAAAGTAAACAACATGAAATCCTTGTTGCTGCAATTGAGCTTGCAGCCGCAGCAATTCTGTTGATTTACCAGAGCCGATGTGACCGGTGAATAATTGACAGGTAGGTGCATCGGGGGACAGACGGCTGATGGTGCGCTCCAATTGTTCTACGATTGTGCCGCCTCGCACTGAAGAGAAATCGATATAGTATTGTCGGTCTTGTTGATTTGCTACTGCCAGGGTGTAGCTGGGATTGCAGGCGCTATAAAATTTCTGTAAATTTAGTTCCATACCCTGTTCCATCTTTCACAACATTATGCCCTAATAGCTTATTCATTTAGCTATTTTACTAATCCGAACAAGTTGCCCGTTTATTCTGCTGTTTGACGGGGCGATCAATATTTTGGTACATCCCTAAACCAGCACTCAAAGATTATACTTAATTTTTGCGTATTTGGAATGAATGGAATTCACTAATACCTCTCACAACTAAGTAATTTATCGTTGTACAGCGAGCGCGACTTCATTTACATCACCGACGAAAATGTGGCAGTAATGTTCTCGGCTCAAAGTGGATATTGGAGTACGGTTAACCGAAAAAAACAGGTAGTAATTAGGTATCTAGAAACAATGTTTTTTTTATAATACCTTCGCCATTTTCCCAGTAGGTTGGGATCTTGTGAAGCGAAACCAACAACAGATTTTAGATTGGCGATTTGAGATTTTAGATGGGAGCAAACATTTAAAATCTAAAATCTCAAATTGATGGCGTTGGGTACAAGTGCCTCAACCAACCTAATTTCTTAGAGCCTTGTGACTTATAGCAATCCTTGCAGAAGTCGTAACTTTTTTACCCCACCCCAACCCTCCCCTTAGTAAGGGGAGGGAGTAAGAAATTCACAAATGATTTAGGATTGCTATAGATGTGAAGGTGTTGTTTAAGAAACCGGGTTTCTAGGCGTGATTTTTTTTTCTACTTATTTTTTATCAATTCTACCATTTTGTGACCGACACCTGCTGCCGAAGCGGGGTTGTCGCCTGTGACGAGCCTGTAGCTCGCCAGAACGCCCACTTAAAAATTAGGAATTTTAGTAAAATTATCCCCGGGCTCAATTAATTTTGGCTCCCGCAAAAACGACACTATTTCAGTCAGTACCACAGCGCCTTCCTATTCAGTAGTAAAAGCACCTACAGTCTTATTTGGAATCAGGTGGTCGCCCAATTACGAGCCGCTGGATTGACTTTAAACAGCTATGAGACCACCTTAATCAGAAGTTAAACCAACCTTATCTTGCTCTTGATGCAGGTTTAGTATGCTTTGTTTAATTCACCAGAAAAGCTCATGCAACTATCACGAAGAAAGTTTTTTACCTTAGCAGGAGCGAGTGCTGCTGGCACTTTGATGATGTCTCCTCTACAAGCGCTGTATACCAAAAAGGCGAATGGTGAATCAGTATTTGGAGGAGGATATGGGCCCCTCGTACCCGATCCGAATAAGTTGTTAGATTTACCCCGTGGCTTTCAGTATCGGGCTTTTTCACGAACGGGCGAAATGATGAGCGACGGTTCCCCTGTGCCCGGTGGTCACGATGGCATGGCGGCTTTCCCAGGTCCCCAAAACACGGTGATTCTGGTTCGCAATCACGAACTGAGTCCGAATTCTACAACACAAGTTGTGGGTTCAAATCCTTACGATCCTCTTTGCAAAGGAGGGACAACCACACTACAGGTTGGACCCAATCGTCAGCTCATCAAGCACTACGCTTCGCTTACCGGCACCTATCGAAATTGTGCCGGCGGCCCGACCCCTTGGGGTTCTTGGATTACTTGCGAGGAGGATGTCTCGACGCCGGCGACTAATAGACCTAGACCAAACGATGCGAGAAATGTATCGAAATCTCACGGCTACAACTTTGAAGTGCCGGCTCAAGCAACAACTCCTGTGAATCCCGTACCTTTAGTTGCGATGGGACGGTTTAACCATGAAGCGGTAGCCATCGACCCCAAAACCGGAATTGTCTACGAGACTGAAGACCGAGGAGATGGCCTTTTATATCGCTTTATCCCATCTCAACGAAACAATTTAAGCGCCGGAGGTACTCTGCAAGCGCTGAAGATTAAGAATATGCCTCAAGCAAAAACTTTTGCCGGCTTTCCCAAGGGCAAACCGATGCCGGTGGAATGGGTGACAATTGACAATCCTGACCCTGCTACGGATACGGTACGGGTCGAAGGTTTCGGTAAAGGTGCTGCCCAGTTTACTCGTGGGGAAGGCATCTGGTACGGCAATCGTGAAGTTTACTTCTGTTGTTCAGACGGTGGCTCTGTTGACGCCAATGGCAGACCGAACGGATTTGGTCAGGTTTGGCGGTATCTTCCCGATCAAGATGCGATCGAACTTTTTGTTGAGGCTGAATCGGCTGACGAACTCGATGGCCCTGACAACATTGTTGTGGCACCTCATGGTGATCTGATCATTTGCGAAGATGGCGATGATGAGCAGTTCGTGGTGGGCGTAACTCCCAAGGGGGAACTGTATCATCTGGCAAAAAATGCTATCAACGATCTGGAGTTTTGCGGAGCCTGCTTCTCGCCGGATGGTAATACTATGTTCGTTAATATCCAAACCCCAGGCATCACGTTTGCCATTTGGGGCCCTTGGAAGTCTCAACGAGGAGCATAACATTATTGTCTTGTAATGCGGGCATTTATTTGCGTGTAAAACGCTTAATGTTCGCACTATGCAGAATATGGTGAATCACGCCGGATTGTGGCAACATCCGGTGTGGGTTCTCTATAAGCCTATGAAAGTTTAACGGTTTGTGGGAGTTTGAAGAGTCGTGCAATACGTCAGACAGTCGAAACGAGTGTTTTATTCTTTGGTAATGGTGTCGATCGCCTTTGGCGTTGACCTATGTCAATCTAGTCGTTCAGTCGCTCAAACACCCGTTGATTATGTTTGCTATATACAGAAAAGTGATGGTCAAACGATCGACTTAGGTAAGCTTTGTGGAAGTAGTGGCAGCGGCCGCCCGATCGCTTTACAGCCAAATGACCAGGCTTTTCTTAATAGTTATCAACGATCGTTGAGCAAACGGCTCAATTCATCCTCATCCGATGCCGTGTCTCGCGTTCAACGAAATCCCCAAGCCGCTATCGAACGTGCGCGCGGGATATGTAATGCGCTCAGTGCGGGAATGTCGATCGACTTGCTGCAACCTCAAGGTAATGCTGAAGTTGATGCACTTAACGCTCTGGCTCCTAAATATTACTGCCCTGAGTTTGACGACTGAGCAAGAAAGTCTGAGTGGGGCGATCGACTCTGCCATTACTGGCGCTTCAGAAGTAGGAGCGGTGGCTGGGATTGCCTCTGTGATACCAATTTCCTAAAGTAGTGCTACAGTTAGTAGGTGTCTGTGTTGTAAATTAGTACCCAAACATAAGAAAGAAAA
>NZ_JAUBUE010000119.1:0-2520 GCF_036705305.1 Microcoleus sp. B3-D7
TTTTTAAACTACGACTCATAAACGCACCATAAAAGCTATCTCTCTATTATATGCAACTTCACATAAAATTGGTATTACGGGTACAATTCAAAACGGGTTATCATCATAGCTCTTTTTGAAGGAGCCGTCATTATCCGTTTTTATGTCGTGACAATGTTTATGCAAAAGTTGGAGGTTTTTATATTTATCCTTACCGCCTAAAGAGCGAGGTTGGATATGGTCAACTTCTACAATGTCTGTAGTTGTAAAGTACAGACCACAGTGGGTACATTTACCTTTTTGTGTCTTAATAAGTGTTGCCACTCTTGTTGGTGTTTCTGGGTATTCTCCACGTCTTTTGCTCCAATAAATCCAGTCACCGTTGTAGGGCGTTGAGTTGCCTTTAACCTTTACGTGCCTTTTGATTGGCTTTTCTGAGTGTTGGGCTAACTTTATACCTTCTTCTGTGCTGAAGCACCAATTTCTGTTATCTACTGTTCGCCAGTATTTGTCTTTGTTGATGCTACCTTCTCCCCGTCTTTTAGCCCAGGCTCTTAGTTTGTTGTAGATAAGGAAGTCTATCCTTGAAAAAGTTTCCTTACTTACTAATGTTGAGTAATAGTTTGACCATCCCCTAATAATTGGATTCAGCCGACTAATTAAAGCAGCTTGTGGGGCGGTGTTATGGGTGTCTATTACTTCAGCTATTTTTGCGACATGAGCCTTGGTTTGTGACTTTGACGGGGTAATTAATGTTATAAAACCAAGTTTAGAATGTCCATCTGACGCACATCTGTAGTTACCTACCTTATGTTGTTTTATATGGAATCCTAAAAACTCAAACCCGACATTTCCATTGTATTCGTTGAGGGTGTGGGTTAATTTTGTTTTACTTGGTTTCAATTCTAAGCCAATGTCACTTAACCAGTCGGTAATTATATTCTGACAGGCGAGTATTACGTCAATGTTTTCGTGAATAATTACAAAATCATCGGCGTATCGGATTAAACTCAAGCTTTTGCGGTTGTTGATTTTTGCCTTCTTATTCTTAAAGGTGTCCGCGTATTGCTTAATCCGTTCTTCCATTCCGTGTAGGGCAATATTAGCCAGTAGTGGGGAAATGACCCCTCCTTGTGCCGTACCTTCTTGGGTAGGAAAAATTTCACCTTGGTCTAATACCCCACTTTTGAGCCACGATTTAATTTGTTTTCGGAGTCGTGGATAGGTATTGATTTTGTCAAGTAACGCTTTGTGATTAATGCGGTCAAAGCATTTGGCAATATCAGCGTCAAGCACATATTTGGCTTTTACCGCAATACTGGCAAAAATAGCTCCTATTGCATCGTGACACGACCTACCTGGTCTAAAACCATAGGAGTTTGGCTCAAAACGAGCTTCCCATTCTGGCTCAATAGCTGCTTTTACAACTGCTTGTAAGGCGCGGTCGTACATTGTGGGTATCCCTAATGATCTTGACTCATTAGTTCCTGGTTTTGGAATCATTACCCGACGTGTCGGCTGTGATTTACCAGTTGTTTTGAGCTGATTTACCAGCTTAATTCGTTGCTTCGGGGTTAGTAATTTAATACCATCCACTCCTGCTGTACGTTTGCCAGTATTGTCTTGTGTGACCCGTCGTACCGCTAGAACCTTATTAGACCATGAATTAATTAAGGTCTTCTGAAGCTTACGAACTGCTTTGACATCGCCACGCTCACTTGCTTGATAGATACGTTTTTGCAACTTGAACGTCAACCTTTCGGCTTTACGCCAATTGATTTGGTTCCATTCCACCGTCGGGTTGTCCCGCGTTTTAGACTTATTCATTGCTAATGAGTTCCTATCTTTGAAGCTACCGTGCATCTGTCTGCATATCTCTGTCATTACAACAGAGCGTTGGCTTTTGATACAATCCCTCTCTCATATATTATTCGTTAGCTACTTACTGGTAAACGACCTGTTTGCCAGTAATATATGGGAGTTACTTCGTTCCAAATACACATTGATAGAGTTTTTAGTGTGATGCTATCCACCGGGTTTATGGGAAGTGCTTATAGGTCTAAGAGTAAATCGCCTACTCCATATCCTTGCCTTTTGGCTTGGTCTTAATCAGCCGTTAGACCATCAATGATTACGATGGTTCAGATACATCTTTGCTTTCGCTACACATGAACTCTTGCTCAAGAGTTACCAGTTTCGGCTACCAGTAGTTCTGCCTTTTATCCCCGCTTTATCCTATTGGTTGCTATTCAATAACATAGGGGATATGCTTTTACCGCTGCACTTGCGGACTAGAACTAGGGACTTGTGAATCCTGCATCTAGATGTATATTTAGTTATACTAACCAGTGGGTTAGGTTAACCGTCCCTGGATATTTCTATCCATTTAGATTAAACGAATCGCACAACTCAGTTCATTCTAGCTAAATACTAGATAATTTTAAAAATTTAATTATTGATTGTAATAACAATACTCCGGACAGTTTTTAAGCAGCCAAAGTACCATAAGACAAGACTGAAGGAAGGTTAGGGTGATTTAAA